>NZ_JARWOV010000299.1 GCF_029868855.1 Nocardia carnea
CCCCCCCCCCCCCCCCCCCCCCCCCCCCCCCTCCGCGCCCCCCGCGGGGGGGGGGCCGGGGGGGCCCCCCCCCCCCCCCAGGCCCGAATGCGAAGTGCGGCTTCGCCGCCGGACGGCCGCCGACGTGACGATGCTTCGTGCTTCGTGGCCCCGAGCGGCGGGCCGGGCGCCCACCGGCAGGCCCGCGCCGTCGCTACCGGAAAATGTGGCGACCGGACGGAGGGACCGGTGAGCCGACGCGCGCTTCCCGGATCGGGCCGGCGGGCGACGATGCCCGCCGAACGAGGCACCCGGTGATTTACACGATGTCGAGCACGTTGCTCAAACCTCGAAGTACGTTGCGGGATCAACGGCGTTGAGCGGTCTCCAGCGCGGGGCCTCGGCGGGTGGCGCGGAATCGTCCGCCCCCGGATCGTGGCCGTAGCCCTGCAGGTCCAGACCGAATCGAGGGTTCTCGTCCACCTGGCGTGCCAGCTCGTAGAAGGTCGCCAGAACGTGCACACACCGGGTAGTGCGGGCGGTACAGGAGCAGTCGATCGCCGCGGGCACCGGAGCCACCGGCAGACCCGCACCGGCTGCTGCGGCGTACATTTCGTCTGTCGGCACCGTCGGTGCGGTGCCCACGATCGGGGCCAGCGCCGTGATGACGGGCCGGGGGAGCGGCGTGAGCTCGATGTGGGTGATCGATGCTTGTCCGCCGCGGTGGATATGCGCCCGGACGATCCGGCCCTCTGCCTCGGTGCGAACGCCGTTGTTGCGGGCGATACTGCGAGCGCGGGGCAGCATGGGGTCCGGGCGGGTCTGGCGCAACGGTTCGGCCAGGCGCACCCAGTCCATCCCCCAGCGGGTGTAACCGAATTCGTTGTCCGCCATCAGTTTCCTCGCTTTCGCCGCAGGACTTCCACCAGCCGGTCGTCGTCCAGCCGGGCCAGTTCGGCGATACCGGTCCCGGCGCCGAAATCGGTCAGGGCGGATTTCCGCCGCTGCATATCCGCGATGTGTTCCTCCACAGTGGTCGCCGAGGTGAGGGTCGTGATCGTTACGGTGCGGGTCTGGCCGATACGGTGTACCCGGTCGGAGGCCTGGGATTCGACCGCGGGATTCCACCAACGGTCGAAATGGATCACATCGGCCGCCCGGGTGAGAGTGAGCCCGGTACCGGCCGCCCGCAGACTCAGCACCAGTACCGGCGGGCCCTCCGGGGACTGGAATTCGTCGACGATGGCAGCGCGTTCGGTCTGCGCGAGCCCACCGTGGAAGAAGGGCGCGCTGATCGCGAACTGCTCGCGCAGATGCCGGACCAGCAGCTCACCGGTGCCGCGGTACTGGGTGAAGATCAGTGTCGGCGCGGCGTTGTCGAGATTGTTGGCGACGATATCGGTGCACAGGTCGAGCTTGCCGGAACGTCCGGTGAGCTCGGTCGTCTCGCCGGTGACCAGCCCGGGGTGGTTGCACACCTGCTTCAACGAGGTGAGTGCCGCCAGGATCCGGGTCTGCCGCCCGGCACCGGTTCCGAAACCCTCGTCCAGGGCGCGGTCGAGCAGGCTGTCGTACAGCTGCTCCTGTTCCGGGGTGAGATCGCACAGCAGATCCGAGTGGATCTTGGCGGGCAGCGATGCGGCGACCTGATCCTTGCGGCGCGACAACAGCACGGGTTCCACCGCATCCCGCAGCCGCGCGGCGGCGCCGGACGAACCCTGCTCGATGGGTTTGACGAATCGCCGCCGGAACTGGGTGCGGTGCCCGAAGATACCCGGTGCGACGAGATGCAGAAGCGCCCACAGCTCGTCGAGGTGGTTTTCGACAGGCGTTCCGGTGAGGGCGACGACCGCACCGGCGGACAGCGCGCGCGCCGCCTTCGCCACCTGGGTCCGCGGGTTCTTCAGCGCTTGGGCTTCGTCGTAGGCGATCGTCGCCCACCCGGTGCCGGTCAACCCGTTCCCGTGTCTGCGTAACACGGGATAGCCGGTGACGACGACGGTTCCGGGTGCGGCCTCCACCGGCCCGCCCCGCCAGGGAGCGGGCCGTAGATCCGGGGCGAAGCGGTTGATCTCGTGCACCCAGTTCCCGACCAGGGAGGTCGGGCACACCACCAGTTGAGCCCCCTGCTCCGCGCGGTCGACGAGCAAACCGATGGTCTGCAGCGTTTTTCCCAGACCCATCTCGTCGGCGAGGATCGCGCCGCCGTGGCGCGCGACGGTTTCCCGCAGCCAGGCGATTCCGCGCACCTGGTAGGGACGCAGGCCGGCCTGCAAACCGGTCTGCATCCGGGCGGCCGTAGCGGCGGTATCCCGCAGGACCGAGAGGGCGTGGTCACCGTCCAGGATGGCGGTGCCCTGGGCATTCGGTACCGCGTGTGCTGCCACAGGCAGCCGCGCTACGGTACCGGCCAGGTTCGATTGCCAGGCGCGCGTGGAGTTTCCGGGCCGGTCGACCTCGAGCGCGGGGAATCGATCGGGTTCCACCAGGGCACAGTGGACCGGCGTGACCTCGAGGTGAACGCTGCCCGCGCGGAGTTGCGCGGTGGTTCCTCCGGGAACGACCAGCGAAAGGGTCGCGGCTTCACCGAGTCCTGGTGGCGGCGGGCCGATATCGCGACCGGTCCACGTCCACAGTGCGAACATGTGCCGGTCGGGCAGATAAGTGGTTTCGACGGTCGGCAGGGTGCACCCCCAATATTATCGTATTGCGTACGGAGTAATATTCGAAACGCGTACGGTACCGGATTTGTTCCGCGGCGTCGCTTCGGGCCGGTGCCCGACCGAGAAAGGAAGATCCATGGACAGCTACCCGCCCCGGTCGACCGCCGGGAGCAGCGCCCGGTGCAGTCGCCCGGCGCCGGTGCACGGACAGGCCCGCCGTATTGCGATCCGGGGCGGTTCGCCGCAATGCCGGTCCGGCGGTGCCCCGGTATGAGGAAGCCAGGCCCGGAGGCAGTAGCGAAGTATCGCCACGGAGCGTCTTGCGCACATCCGATGGACACCGCATGAGCAAGCCCGTACCGAGCACAGCGAAACGTGACCGCGCAGTAGCCGCGGCCGAGCACCGGGAAGGTGGCGCGAGCCGGTCTGCCGACCCGGCGCGGACACTGCTGGAACTGCTGTGGCGGCACCGACTACCGCCGCGTAAGGGCGGTCGCGGCCCCCGGCAGACCGTGAGTGTCGACGATGTCGTCACCGCCGCGATCGGTCTGGCCGACCGAGAGGGCTACGAGAAGGTGTCCATTCGTGCCGTCGCCGCCGAACTGGGGCTACGACCGATGAGCCTGTACACCTACGTGCCCAGCAAGGACGCGCTCACGGTGCTGATGGTCGATGCGGTGGCCGCTGCCGACGCGCCGTTACCCACCGGCCTGCCGGTCCGCGACCGGCTGGCCGCTGTCGCCCGGCAGGTCCGCGACGAATTCCTGGCGCATCCATGGCTGTTCGAGGTGCCGTCGTGGCGGATGGTGCTGGGGCCGGGCCGGCTGCGCCGCTACGAGCAACAGCTGGCGGCCGTGGACGGAATCGGTATCGACGATCCCGGGATGGACCGGGTGATATCGGTGCTCACCCAGTTCGCGACCGGTAACGCCCGCACTGCGCTCGCCGCGGCACGCAGTGCCCGCGAGCAATCCGACGCCGACTGGTGGGAGACCTACGGGCCCCTGCTGACCGAGGTCATGCCCGCCGCCGAATACCCGCTGTCGGCTCGGGTGGGGGCCGCGGTCGGCGAGCTGTATCAGGCGCCGGGCGATCCGGACGGCGATTTCGAATACGGGCTCGCACGGTTGATCGACGCGATCCTGCGCGGATGAGTCGTGGGGGGGGGGGGGGGGGGGGGGGGGGGGGGGGGGGGGGGGGGGGGGGGGGGGGGGGGGGGGGGGGGGGGGGGGGGGGGGGGGGGGGGGGGGGGGGGGGGGGGGGGGGGGGGGGGGGGGGGGGGGGGGGGGGGGG
>NZ_JARWOV010000300.1 GCF_029868855.1 Nocardia carnea
GGAGTATCGGGGTCGTACCGATTTCCAGGTCAAGATTCGTGGTTTCCGGATCGAGTTGGGTGAGATCGAAGCGGCACTCCTGGCGTTGCCCGAGGTCGGGCAGGCGGCGGTGGTCGCGAAGTCGGATGCACGGACCGGTGACCGCTTGGTGGGCTACCTGGTCCCGTCCGGCACCGGCCTGGATTTCGCTCGTATCCAGGACGAGCTGGGGCAGCGATTGCCGTCCTATATGGTGCCGTCGGCGTTCATCGAACTCGACGCTCTGCCGTTGAATGTGAACGGCAAACTGGACCGTAAAGCGCTGCCGGAACCGGAGTTCCAGGCACGGGAGTTCCGGGCTCCGTCGACTCCGATCGAGGAGATCGTGGCGGGCGTCTTCGCCGAGGTCCTCGGGATCGACCAGGTCGGCGCGGACGACGACTTCTTCGCTCTGGGTGGTAACTCGCTGGTCGCGACGCAGGTTGCGGCGCGATTGAGCAAGGCGCTGGATACGACTGTTCCGGTGCGCGCGTTGTTCGAGGCGTCCACCGTGGCAGGTTTGGCAGTTCGGGTCGAGCAGCATGCGGGTTCGGGCGGTCGTGCGGCGTTGGTGCCGCAGCCGCGGTCGAGCCAGGTCACCGAGTCGGGTGAGGTTCGAGACGTTGCGCCGTTGTCGCTGGCGCAGCAGCGGATGTGGTTCCTCAACCGCTTCGACGGCGCGTCGGCCGCGTACAACATTCCGATGGCGATCCGGCTGTCCGGCGAGCTGGACGTGGACGCCCTGCGGGTAGCCGTCGCGGACTTGGTGGCGCGGCACGAGGTACTGCGGACGGTGTATCCGGATACCGCGTCCGGCCCGGTACAGCTGGTGCTGCCCGCAGCGCAGGCGATACCGGAGCTGGAGGTGCGGTCGGTGGCCGCCGCGGAGGTCGTCGCGGCCGTCGCGGAATTGGCGTCCACCGGTTTCGATGTGACGGCCGAGGTGCCGTTGCGGGTCGCACTGTTCCGTTTGGCCGATTCGGCCGGCGCGAGCGGCGCGCAGGAATCCGCCGCCGCGCACAGTGCCACCGCCGGTGAATTCGTGCTCGCGCTGGTGGCGCACCATATCGCGGCCGACGGCTCGTCGGTCGGTCCGCTGGCCCGTGATGTGATGACCGCGTATGTCGCGCGGTCCGGGGGTGAGGCTCCGGCGTGGGCGCCGTTGCCGGTGCAGTATGCCGATTTCAGTATCTGGCAGCGGAGTCTGCTGGGTGACGAGTCCGATCCGGAATCGCTGGCGGCCGAGCAGCTCGGGTATTGGGAGTCGGCGCTGGCCGGGATTCCGGATCAGCTGGATCTGCCGATGGACCGGCCGCGGCCGGCAGTGCAGTCGTTCACCGGTGGCCGGGTCGATATCGGTATCGATGCCGAGGTCCACGCCGGTTTGCAGCGGTTGGCGCAGCAGCAGGGCGCGACTTTGTTCATGGTGGCGCATACGGCGTTCGCGGTGCTGCTGTCGCGGCTGTCGGGTACCGACGACATCACCATCGGTACCCCGGTGGCCGGTCGTGGTGAGCAGGTTCTCGACGATCTGATCGGGATGTTCGTGAACACGCTGGTGTTCCGGACGCAGCTCGATCGTGGTGAGGCGTTCACCGATCTGCTGGCGCGGCAGCGGCAGGTGGATATCGCGGCGTTCGCCAATGCGGATGTGCCGTTCGAA
>NZ_JARWOV010000301.1 GCF_029868855.1 Nocardia carnea
CGGCGGGGGGGCCCCGCCCCCCCCCGCCGCCCCCCCACCCCCCCCCCCCCCCCCCCCCCCCCCCCCCCCGCGGCCGCGCCCCCGCCCCCGCGGGCGGGGGCGCGCGCTTTCCCCCCCCCCCCCCCCCCGGCGGCGGCCCCCCCCCCCCCCCCCCCCCCCCCCCCCCCCCCCGTCGTTTGTCCCGGGACGCTGTTCGGCTCGTTTGTGATCTCCGTGCGGTTCGGCTGGCGGTGGGTCTGGTGTAGCTCTATTGTTATCTCCGGTGTGGTCCGGCGCCTGATCGTGACCTGATCGTGTACTCGTGACGCCTAGTTGTTGTTCACCTGTTACGCATCGGCGGCCGTCGGCCGGTTCGGCACCTCGCGACGGCGGATTCGGGAGCGCCCCACAGGGGCCAGGGTGACTGGAGCAGTATGCAGTTCAAGAGGGTTGCCGCAGCGCTGGGCGCGTGTGCGGCTGTCGCGTCGGGGTTGGTAGCCGCAGGAGCGACGGCAACGGCCGCGCCCGGGTGCCCCAGCCTCTATGTGGTGGCGATCCCGGGGACATGGGAAACCGGGAACGAAAAGTCCCCAGGGCCGGGCATGCTGGCCGATGTCACCGACGGGCTGCCCCGTTCCGCGAAGGTCGATTACGTCAGCTACGCGGCCACCGCGTTCCCCTGGGAGGGGGATGTCTACGGGCGGTCCAAGAACGAGGCCGTCGACAACGCGCGCGGCTTGATCACCGATATGACCGCACGGTGCGCGAATACCAAGGTCGCCCTGGTCGGCTACAGCCAGGGGGCGCACGCCGCCGGTGATCTCGCGGCCGAGATCGGTACCGGACTCGGCCCCATCCGGCCGGAACGGATGTCGGGGGTCGGGCTGATCTCCGATCCGCGCCGGGCCGCCGCCGATATCCAGGTCGGCCCCCATGCGCCCGGTGCCGGCGCCGCCGGGCCGCGGATCGGCGGATTCGGCTGGCTCAGCGACCGCACTCGTACCGTGTGCATTCCCAACGATCTCTATTGCGCGACCGCGCAAGACGATTTCGTCACCCGCTTCGCGGGCTTCCTGGCGCAGAGCTCCGACGCCAACCCGGCCAACCTCTGGCGCTACCAGCTCGAGGCCGCGGCGATCGTCAACGACGTGATGAAATACGGCGGCGTGCCCACATTGCAGGCACAGCTTTCCGAAGGCGCCAACGAGCAGCGGTTCAAGGACCTCGAAGCGTTCTACCGCTCCGAATCGCACCACGCCTACGGCAGCTACCGGGTGGGCGGCGGCCAGACTGCGCTGACCTGGATGCACAACTGGATCGCGGGCATGGCCTGATCAACCGTTCGAGATATTGCGGGGGAGCAACTCCCATACGTGGCCGTTCTCGTTCACCGTCGCCGCGCTGCGGCGGCCGGTGCGCGAGAACAGCACCCGGGTGATCGAGCAGTAGTCGATGGGGAAGGTCAGCGGCCGGGCCAGGCCCAGAATGTCCTGGAGGGTCACGTTGATGACTCCGCCGTGGGCGAATATCACCACGGTATCGGCCGCGGCCGTGGTGGCGGCGATATCGGTTATCGCATCGCGCACCCGGTGCCGGAAGGCCTCGGCATCGATCTGCAGCGGCAGGTGACCTTCCTTGATCCGGTCGTAAGTGTCGCGGAATTCCAGCTTCGCGTCTTCGATCGGGATATAGGACGGTAGTTCGCGGTCGTATTCCGCCAGGTCGTCCACGATTTCGACGTCGAGGCCCAGTTTCGCGGCCGTCGGTGCGGCGGTCTCCCGGGCCCGCCGCTGCGGACTGCTGACCACCCGGACGATCCGGTGGTGATCCAGCGCGGCCGGCACTCGTTCGGCCTGCTCCACGCCGATCGGGGCCAACCCTGGATCGGCGGCTTCACCGGCGTTGTCGACCCGGAGCGGCTGGGCATGGCGAACAAGTATCAACTGCACGGGTCTACTCTGCCGCATGGCGGCCGCGGGCGACGAACCGAACCGGGTGGTCGGAGTACCGAGAGGATGACCGGTCCGTGGAGTCGGCCGGCGGAACTCGTGGCCGGGATACCGCGCGGCGCCGACACCGTTCGGCGCCTGTCGGCGATGCGGTCGCACTCGTCGTCGGACCGATAACCGAGGAAAAACTTGCCCCCTCCCGGGACGGGCGGGCCTGGAGACGCAGGCGGTTTCGCACCGCTGGTCTCCTGCCGGTAGACGGCGAAACAGCGAAGAGCCCGGTACGCCACGCTGCGTACCGGGCTCTTCTACCCGATAAGTCCGGTGAAGCTCAGTGACCGGCCGGCGGGTACGGCGGCTGGCCGCCCTGCGGGGGGTTCGGGTTGTTGGGGTCCGACGGGTAGCCGCCTTGTTGGGGGTAGCCGCCCTGTTGCGGGTAGCCGCCTTGCTGGGGATATCCGCCTTGTTGGGGGTAACCGCCCTGCTGCGGGTAACCACCCTGCTGGGGGTAACCGCCGCCTTGCGGGTAGCCGCCCTGGGGAGGCTGACCCGGGAATTGGCCGCCCTGCGAACCACCACCCGAGTTCTTCTTCCGCATCATCACGACGACCACGACGACGATGGCCACGATGACCACCAGACAGATCAGTCCGAAGATCAAGCCGCCCCCGCCGCCCTTACCTTTGCTCTTGCGGCGTGCTTCCAGATCGACCGCAGAGGCCAGCACATCGGTATCGGCCCAGGCGGAATAGTCCACCTGGCTCGCGTGGGAGAGCAGATCCAGATAACTCAAAGTCAACCCCGTTCGAAATGGTGTGCGGCCCCTCCTCCTGGGGCCGGGTGGCTACACGGTACTTCCCCGTTTCGCGGTTGGGAAACCTCGTGTTCCCGGATCTGGCCGGTTCCTGGGTGGGTAACCCTCAGCGTTGCCGGACCAACGGGAAGGTCTGCGTTTCCCGCATCGTGCGTCCGGTCAGCAGCATGAGCACGCGCTCGATGCCCAGACTCAGTCCGCCGGTCGGCGGCATTCCGTGCTCCAGGGCGCACAGTAATTCCTCGTCGAGCCCCGTGATCGCCGCTCCGCCGTCGGCGGCGGAGCGGGCCCGCGCGGTCAAACGCCGACGCAGTTCCACCGGATCGGTCAGTTCGCTGCGCCCGGTACCCAGCTCGATCCCACCGGCCACGAGATCCCACCGTTCGGCCACACCGGCCCGTCGGCGATGTGGGCGCGCGAGTGGCGAGACGGTACTGGGGAAATCGGTGTAGAAGGTGGGCTCGTAGGTGGTCTCGACCACCAATCGCTGATAGAGCGCGTAGACGATACGGCCGTGGTCCCAGCCGGGCCGGCAGCTGATATCGGCCTTTTCACACAGGTCGCGCAGCTCCGGCATGCCGGTGTCGGGCGTGATCTCGGTGCCGGTTTCCCGCCCCAGTGCCTCGTAGAGCGATCGCACCCGCCACTCACCGGAAAGGTCGAGGGCTTCCAGGGAACCGTCCGGCCGCGGCCGCATGGCGACCATCGAATCGTTCGCGGCCAGCGCGGCCTGCTGGACCAGCCGGCGGCACAGTGCCATCATCCGCTGATGGTCGCTGTGGGCCTCATAGGCTTCCAGCAGGGTGAATTCGGGTAGGTGCCGGGCGTTCGCGCGCGTATTGCGGAAACCGGGCCCGAGCTCGAAGATCTTCTCCACACCGCCGACACACAGTCGCTTCAACGCCGGTTCCGGGCCGAGACGCAGGTGCAGATCGGTGTTGTCGGCGTCGATATGGGTGCGCATACTTCGCGCCGTCCCCGTGCCGGGGCCGGGCTGCAGCACCGGCGAACCGACCTCCAGGAAACCCCCGTCGTGCAGGGCATCGCGCAGTGTGCGCAGCACCGCGCTTCGCCGGGCCAGCAGCTCACGGGCCTCTCGATCGATCATCAGGTCCAGATATCCGCGCCGCTTCCGCGCCTCGGGGTCGGTGAGACCGTGCCATTTGTCCGGCAGGGGGTGCAGGCATTTCGCCAGCATCCGCCAATCGGCCACCAGGAGCGATAATTCGCCGCGCCGGCTGTATCCGAGCTTTCCGCTCACCGAGATCAGGTCACCCAGGTCGAAAAGTTCGCCGAACTCGGCACAGCGCGCCGCGCCGAGCCGCTCCCGGTCGAGCAGGAGCTGGATATCGCCGGTCCAGTCGCGGATCACCGCGAACAGCACACCCCCGCAGTCGCGCAGCCGTAGCAATCGGCCGGAGATCCGCACGGTGGTACCGCGAGGTACCCGCCGGGCTGCGGCCACGGTGTGGGTCGGCGGGAAGGGCGGGGGATAGGGGTCGATATGCGCGCCTGCGAGCCGGTCCAGTTTGTCTGTGCGCACCCGGACCTGCTCGGGCCGGAGATCCTGAGCGGGCGCCGGATCGGCTTCCGCCTTCGTGGCGGCAACGGGTGGTGTCGCTGCAGTGCGCTCGGGAACAGCGCGATGGCAGCCGGTGTGGGTGAAGGCCCCGGCGTTACCGGCCGGCCGCGGTAGCAGCCCCTCGGCGAGGGCGGCGGCGACGGCGATGCGCGGTAGATCCCGCGGATCGGCGGACAGGACATACCGGGCCGACCAGCGCGGTTGGAAACGCATGGCCGACCGGTACAGCTGGTCGAGTTGCCACCACTGGGAGAACGCCGGCGGCAGGCCGCGCACCCCGTCGCGCACTACGACCGCTGCCGCGCGGATACCGCGTACGGGTGCCGGCCGACCTCGGCGACCGGCGGCTTCGAAGACCGAGCGGAACACGGTGAAGCTCAGCGAAACCTGTTCGATGCCGTGCTGTTCGGCGCGCAGCGCGAATTCCGCGATGAGCAGGTCGGTGATGTCCTCGGTGGTGGCCGGTGCACGGCGCAGCAGCTCCAGGGTGGCCCCGGTCCGGCCCCATGGCACCAGGGAGAGCATGCCGAGTACGCGGTCATCGGCGTCGATCGCCTCGACGAGCAGGCAATCACCGTCGTGCCGGTCGCCGAACCGGCCCAGCGGCAGCGGGTAGGCGCGTTCGGTTTCGGTGCGCCGCCACTGCTCGGCCGTAACCGCCAGGCGGGCGAACTCCGCGGTGCCGATATCGCGGTGGCGCCGGATCCGCACCGTCACACCCTGTTTGCGCAACCGGGTGAGGGTGTCGCGGACGGGTCGCAGTTCCGGGGTCGTCAGTGCGAAGGTCCGGGTATCCAGCACGGCCTCCGCACCGGCCGCCACGGCATCCAGCCCGGCCCGGCGATACACCGGCATCCCGGTTTCACCGGCCCCGGCAACCGCTACCGGCCAGCCGAACTGCCGCGCGTATCGCTGCCAGGCCGCCACCGCTTGGGGCCAGCAGTCGCGTGCGCCGAGCGGATCACCCAGGGCCAGACAGACACCGGCTTCCACCCGGTAGCCGATGGCCGCGCGGCCGTTCGGGCTGAAAACGATTCCGCGGTCGCGGCGGGTCGCCAGATAATCGGTCGAACCCGTGGGGTCCGGACTGTTCAGCAGTTCGCGTAGCGCTGTCTCGTCGGCTTCGGTGAGTGCGTGTTCCGTGCGCTGCGTACGTACCAGCACCGTGACGGTGGCCGCGAAAACCACTGCGCCGAACAGGCCGACCAGAAATGCCGTGGGAAACGGTGCGGCACCGGCGAGTTGCGCGGGACGTACGACCAATCCGGCGGTGAGCTGGGAGAAGACGAACAGGGCACGAGGCGCCCCCGGGGCCAGCGATCCGGGAAACAGCTGCACCGCGCAGACACCT
>NZ_JARWOV010000302.1 GCF_029868855.1 Nocardia carnea
CCCCCCCACCCCCAATTCCGCCCGCCCCCCGCCCCCCCCCCCGCCGCGGGGGGCCCCCCCCCCCCCCCCCCCGCTTGTCCGGTACCGGGTGGCCGAGTCCTACGGCGCCCTTCCGGTGTGGCCCGGCGAGTGTGCGGCCACCTCTTCCCACATCCCCCCACCGGAACCCTCCACAACGCCCCACCACTCCCGGTGACGGCGCGTGAACAGGGGGTTTGCTGGAAGTTGACGGGCGCTGTTCCGCCCATGGCACGCGGACGCGCGCAAGGAGGCAGAGCGCGCGAAAAGTTCGCACGGCCGGTGATAGCTGGGGTGACCTGCGAAATCCGTGGGCCGGGGAGCCACATCACCCCGTGTTTCGATTGAAAGTGGGGGAAAGTGGGGTAATGTGGAGCGCGCACTACAGGAGAGGCCGTAAGGCGCTCGGCCGGCCCAGCCGGCCAACACCATTCGAGGTGGTCCGGTAGGAGGTATCGGGGTTGTTTCTCGGTACTTACACACCTCGGTTGGACGACAAAGGGCGACTCACGTTGCCCGCGAAGTTTCGAGACGATCTGGCGGGAGGGTTGATGGTCACCAAAGGACAGGACCACAGCCTGGCCGTCTATCCGAAGGAAGAGTTCAGTGCGCTCGCCCGGCGAGCTGCTTCGGCATCCCGGAGCAATCCGCAGGCGCGCGCCTTCATCCGGGCGCTGGCGGCGGGAACCGACGAACAGCGGCTGGATACGCAGGGCCGGATCGTGTTGTCGGCCGAACATCGCCGGTACGCCAACCTCACCCGCGACTGTACGGTCATCGGTTCGGTGGACTTCCTGGAGATTTGGGACAAGCAGGCGTGGGAGACCTACCTCGCCGAACACGAGGAGGACTACGCGCAAGCGAGAGACGAGGCGCTGGGCGGAATCTTCTAGCCCGCGGCGAGTGCCACGCGGCCTCTGCCCGGACGCGGACCCTGACGTACTTCCCCGACGCCAGGTGCCGCTTCGGTCAGAGACCCCGCGGCATTCGTTCGGTCACCGATTTCCTTCTGTCGCACACTCTGTGGCCGCCCCCGTCGCGGTGGCGGCGCCGCATCTCACGCATATTTCCGAACCGCTTCGGCGCCGACGAACACCTCGGCGCCACGGTCCGATACGACCCGTAGCCGGTCGTTCCGCCGGCAAGGCACAACTCCGGGAGGTCAGGTGAACCGTGAGCAGCACGGCACGCGACACGTCCCTGTTCTGCTCACTCGCGCTGCGGAATTGCTCGACCCGGTACTCGACCGGCCGGATGCGGTATACCTCGACGCCACCCTGGGTCTGGGTGGTCATGCGGAGTACTTCCTGCGGACCCATCCCGCACTTCGCCTGGTAGGGCTGGACCGGGATACCCACGCGCTGGCTCATGCCGCCGAACGGTTGCGGCCTTTCCGGGACCGGATCACTCTGGTGCACACCCGCTACGACGGGATAGCCGATGCACTCGCCGAGGCGGGACTGCCCGCGACGGGGTCGGTGCACGGCTTGCTGATGGACCTCGGTGTCTCGTCCATGCAATTGGACGAAGCCGAACGCGGGTTCGCGTATTCGGTGGACGCTCCGCTGGATATGCGGATGGATCCGACCACGGGCCCCACGGCCGCCGATGTACTCAACACCTACAGTCACGGTGAACTCGCCCGGGTGCTGAAAACCTATGGCGAGGAACGTTTCGCGAGCCGGATCGCGGCAGAGATCGTCCGCCGCCGGGTCCGGCAGCCGTTCCGTACCAGTGCCGAACTGGTGAGCCTGCTCTACGATGCCATCCCCGCCGCCGCGCGGCGGACCGGCGGGCACCCGGCAAAGCGCACCTTCCAGGCGCTGCGGGTCGAGGTGAATGCCGAACTGGATTCGCTGCGGGCCGCGCTGCCCGCCGCACTGGACGCCTTGTCTCCCGGCGGGCGGATCGTCGTCATGTCGTATCAATCGCTCGAAGACCGGGTGGTCAAACACGAACTGGCGGACCGGGCGAAATCGCGTACCCCGGTGGATCTTCCGGTCGAGTTGCCCGGTATGGGGCCGCTGTTCCGGATTCTGACCCGCGGCGCCGAACAGGCGAGCGCCGCGGAGATCGAGGAGAACCCACGCGCGGCGCCGGTACGGATGCGGGCCGCGGAGAAGATCGTGCAGGAGGCGGAATGAGTCGCCTCGGCCGCCCGTCCCCGCACCCCGTACCCACCCGCCCGGTGGCAGCGAATTCGATTGTCCGCAAAGGGTTTATCGGGTACTACAAGGTGTATGCGATACCGGTGTATCGCATCGGAAGCGGGTGCCCGGCGGTACCGGAGGAGAAGCGGTCGGGCACAGCGGACGGATACAGCACAGGGGCACGCGCCAGGGCGACGCGGGCCATCACACCGATACGGGGGTGTCTGGTATGAGTGTGGGAACACGTACCGAAATCGGGCGACCAGCCCGGCGCGCACACAGCGCCGAGCAGGTGAAATCCGGTGCGGCACAGCGAGCGTACGAGCGTCGTCGGCAGCGGGCCACGACGCCTGCTGCGCCGGTCGGTTCGGAGCTGACCGGGCGGGTGCCATTCGTCGCCGCGATCCTGGCCATGTTCGGCTGCGGCCTCGCGCTGACGCTGGTGCTGACGACACGCGCCGCCGAGGACAGCTACCAGCTCAGCGACGCCCGGGAGGCCAACCGGGTGCTCTCCGACGAACGTGCGGCGCTGCAGCGGGAAGTCGCCGCGGCCGATTCCGCCCCCGAACTCGCCGCTCGCGCCCGGGAACTCGGCATGATCCCCGCCGACGACCCCGCGCGCCTGGTGGTGGCGCCGGATGGAACGGTCACCGTGGTCGGCGAGCCCGCACCGGCGCAGGGCCCGCCCGCACCTCCGCTGAACGCACCGCCGCGTGCCGCCACGCCCAATGGTTCCGATCCGGGGGAGCGGGTCGTCCCGGTGCCCACCACGCCGCCCGTGCCCGCCGCAAATCCCGCCCCGGGCAATGTGCTGGCCGCACCGGGTATCGATCCCGCGCAGCCACAGCCGGTGCCGGTTCCGGGTGGTGAACCGGCGCAGGGCCCGCCGCCCGCGGGGGCGGCACCCGCACCGGAAACTTCCGATGCGCCGGTCGCTCCGGCCCCGGGGAACGAGGCGGCTCCTCCGGCTGTTCCGGAGCCGGGTGCCGCCGGTGCGGCCGCTCCCGCACCGCTGGACGGCGCAGCTGCGCCGGTGCCACCGGTCGATCCGGGCGCGACACCCGCACCGGCTCCGGCGGATTCGAACCAGACCTCGACCCCGGCCCTACCGCCACCGGTTCCGGCCGGGATTCCCGCGGGCGCCCCGGGCGTGGTCGCCGGGGAGGAGATGCGATGAACCGGCGCGGGTCGGGACGCGGGCGCGACGCGCCGAAGTCCCGTACCGCGGCGAACCGGGGTTCCGCGAAGGGCCGTCCGGCAGCCGCCGCCCGCCGGCCCATTCGCTCGCGGTCCGGTGCGAAGAAGGACGGGCCGGTGCGGATGCGGCTCGGCGTGGGCCGGGTGATCATGCTCGTCGCGCTGACCGTGGTGGCGTTGCAGCTGTTGTGGATCCAGACGATTTCCGCGCCCACCCTCTCGGCGCAGGCAGCCGGACAGCGGACCACGTACCAGGACCTACCGGCCACCCGCGGCACCGTCACCGACCGGCACGGGAAAGCGTTGGCGCTCACGGTGATCGCCCAGGCGTTGAGTTTTCAGCCGGTGCGGGTGCGCAAGGATCTCGCCGATGCCCGGGCCGCGGACGATACCGCGCCCGAACCGGACGAGCGCCTCCAGGAGATCGCGCGCACAGTCCACGAAGTGCTCGGCCCGGACGGTCCCGAAGAGGACGATCTGCTGGCCGAGCTGCGCAGTGACGAACCGTTCGTGTATCTGGCCCGCAATGTCGATCCCCGCAAGGCCGACATCATTACCGCGAAGTTCCCCGAGATCGGGTCGGAACGGCAGGACCTGCGGGAATATCCGGGTGGCTCGCTCGCGGCGAATATCGTCGGCGCCACCGGATGGGACGGCCACGGCCGGGTCGGGCTGGAGGGCGCCCTGGATTCGGTACTGGCCGGCACCGACGGGTCCTACACCTACGATCGCGGTTCGGACGGTGCGGTCATCCCGGGCAGCTGGCGCGACCGTCAGCCCGCGGTGGACGGTAACGATGTCGAACTCACCATCGACTCGTATCTGCAGTACTACGTGCAGCAGCAGATCCAGCAGGCCAAGGACCGATCGGGCGCGAAATCGGCGTCCGCGGTCGTACTGGACGCCAAAACCGGCCAGGTTCTCGCGATGGCCAACGACAATACGTTCAACCCCGCGCTGGGCCCGGAGCACTGGGATCCGGCGGGACTGGACAACCCCTCGGTGACCCAGCCGTTCGAACCCGGTTCGGTGAACAAGGTGGTGACCGCCGCGGCCGCCGTCGAATACGGTCTCACCGATCCACACGAGGTGCATCAGGTTCCCGGCAAGATCCAGATGTCGGGGGTGACCGTCGGCGATGCCTGGGAACACGGTGTCGAGCCGTACACCACCACCGGGATCTTCGGGAAATCCTCCAATGTCGGCACCCTGATGCTGGCGCAGCGCATCGGGGAGGACCGGTTCGCCGATATGCTCGACCGCTTCGGCCTCGGCCGGCGGACCGAGGTGGGGTTGCCCGCGGAGAGTTCGGGTCTGCTGCCCGCCCGCGACCAGTGGTCCGGGGGCACCTTCGCGAACCTGCCGATCGGGCAGGGTCTTTCGATGACGACATTGCAGATGACGAGTATGTACCAGGCCATTGCGAACGACGGGGTGCGGGTGCCGCCGCGGATCGTGCGCGCAACGGTCGCACCCGACGATGCACGCACCGAAGAGCCGGCCCCGGAAGGGGTGCGGGTGGTGAGCCCGGAGACCGCCCGTACCGTGCGGACGATGTTCCAATCGGTGGTGCAGGACGATCCGACCGGCGTTCAGACCGGTACCGGCGCCCCCGCGGCTATCGAGGGGTACCGGATCGCGGGGAAGACCGGGACCGCGCAGCAGGTCGACCCGGACTGTGGCTGCTATTCGAGCGATTCGTACTGGATCACCTTCGCCGGTATCGCACCCGCGGACGACCCCCGGTACGTGATCGGATTGATGCTGGACGCGCCGCAACGCAGCTCCGACGGCGGCGGCGGACAGTCGGCGGCACCGCTGTTCCACGATATCGCCTCCTGGGCACTGCAGCGCGATCGGATACCGCCGTCGCGGCAACCGGAACAACAGTTCGTCCTGCAGGCGTCGTGATTCGGCGAACCGGCTTACCCGGCCCGGACGCGGCGTCGGTAACCTGACTCGTCGTCGTATCCGCGCGCTACATCATGCAGAGAGGAACCCCGTGCCCGCGCAGTCCAGCCAGCACGTGCTGCGGCCCGCCCGGCCGCCGTCGACCCCGCTGTCCGATCTGCTGGAAACGATCACCGCCGACCCCGGTCCGGCAGTGCCCGCCGACCTGCGGATCACCGGTATCGAGCAGCGCTCCGACGCCGTGTTACCCGGTGATCTGTTCGCCGCGCTACCCGGTTCGCGCGCGCACGGCGCCCGGTTCGCCGCGGCCGCGGTGGCGCGCGGCGCGGTCGCGGTGCTGACCGATCCGGCGGGCGCCGACGTGGCGGGTGAACTGGCGGTGCCCGTGGTGGTGCGGGATAACCCACGCGCGGTCCTGGGTGAGCTGTCGGCGGCGATCTACGGCCATCCGTCGGAGCGGCTGACCATCGTCGGAATCACCGGTACCTCCGGTAAGACCACCACCTCCTATCTCGTGGAGGCCGGGCTGGCCGCCGCGGGCCGGTCCACGGCGTTGATCGGCACCATCGAGACCCGGATCGGTGGTCGACGGGTACCCAGTGCGCTCACCACCCCCGAGGCACCGCAACTGCACGCCATGTTCGCGCTGATGGTCGAACAGGGTGTGGACGCGGTGGTGATGGAGGTGTCCAGTCACGCGCTGGCGCTGGGCCGGGTGGACGGTGTGCGGTTCGCGGTGGGCGCGTTCACCAACCTGTCGCAGGATCATCTGGATTTCCACGCCGATTTCGAAGACTATTTCGCCGCCAAACGCCGGTTGTTCGAACCGGATTCGCCGGTGGCGGCGCGTACCGCGGTGGTGAATATCGATGATGCGTGGGGACGCCGGCTCGCCGACGGCCTGGCCGCGCCGGTGCGGGTCTGTACGACCGGCCCGGCGGACTGGTCGCTGGCCGGGGCCGCCCGCACGCACGGCGGTGAACAGGAATTCACCGCAGCCGGGCCTACCGGGGAGACAGCGGTGCGGTTGCGGCTGCCGGGTGACTACAACGTCGCCAACGGGATGCTCGCGCTCGCGGTTTGCGCGGCGGCCGGGGTCGATCCGGCCACCGCCGCGCCCGCGCTGGCCACCGTGGACGTCCCGGGCCGGATGCAGCGGGTGGATCGGGGACAGGATTTCCTGGCCCTGGTGGATTACGCGCACAAACCCGCCGCCGTGGAATCGGTTATCGCGACCCTGCGCGCCCATCTGGCCGCCGCGGGGGGCGTGGGCCGGCTGGCGGTGGTGGTCGGTGCCGGGGGCGATCGCGATACCGGCAAACGTGGACTGATGGGCGCGGCCGCGGCGCGCGGCGCGGATCTGCTGATCGTCACCGACGACAATCCACGCAGTGAGGATCCGGCCGCGATCCGGGCGGCGCTGGTGGCGGGGGCGCACAGTGTGCCCGCCGAACAGCGCGGTGAGGTGCGTGACATCGGCGACCGGGCGGCGGCGATCGAGGCCGCGGTGGCCTGGGCGCGCGCCGGCGATGTGGTGCTGGTGGCTGGTAAAGGACATGAAGTTGGACAGGAGATCCAGGGCGTGAAATATCCGTTCGACGATCGGGAGGCGCTGACCGCGGCGATCGCGTCGACCCGGCCGGACAGTCCGCAGGGTGCGAATGCGGAGGACTTGACGATTCCATGATCGACATCAACTCGAGGCGCGGCGGCCGCGGACCGGCATTCGGTGCCGAGACGATACGGCCCGGCCTGCGTAGTCGTTCTCGCCGCCGGGCAGGCGGCGGAGCCGGCTACCGGCGCAGACCGCGTACGGCCGAAATCATTTCTGGCGGTGATCGGTGAACCAGGAACCCACCGAAACACCGGGCACCCGCGCAGCGGACAACCCGGCCCGACCCGTCCGGGAGGGCTTCACACTGCGGGAGGTCGCCGAGATCGTGGGCGGTGAGCTCCACGATGTCGAGGATCCCGGGGTGACGGTAACCGGCACGGTCGAATTCGATTCGCGCCGTATCGGTCCGGGCGGTCTTTTCGTGGCGCTGCCCGGGGAACGTGTCGACGGCCATGAATTCGCGGCGACCGCACTCGCGGCAGGGGCTGTGGCGGTACTGGCCGCCCGGCCGGTCGGTGTTCCTGCCGTTGTCGTTGCGCCGGCATCCGCCGAGTCGTCGAACGCGCTTGCTCTCGAGCACGATTCCGACGGTTCCGGCGCCGCCGTACTGGCCGCGCTGGCGGCGCTGGCCGAGGCGAGCGTGCGGCGATTGGTCGCGGCGGGTGGGCTCACCGTCATCGGTGTCACGGGTTCCTCGGGGAAGACCTCGACGAAAGATCTGCTGGCGGCGGTCCTGGCGCCGCTCGGTCCGGTGGTTGCCCCGCCTGGATCGTTCAACAACGAACTCGGGCATCCGTGGACCGCGCTGCGTGCCGGGCCGGACACCCGGTTCCTGGTGCTGGAGATGTCGGCCCGCGGCCCCGGCCATATCGCCGCGCTTGCCCGGGTGGCGCCCCCGAGTATCGGTGTGGTGCTCAATGTCGGCACCGCTCATCTCGGTGAGTTCGGCAGCCGCGAGGCGATCGCGAAAACCAAAGGTGAGCTCGTGGAGGCGCTGCCCGACACCGGGCTGGCAGTCCTGAACGCCGACGACCCGCAGGTCAGTGCGATGGCTACCCGGACTTCGGCGCGCGTGGTGATGGTCGGGCAGAGCGCCGCGGCGCAGATCCGGGCCGAGGGAATCACGCTCGACGAGCAGGCGCGCGCCTCGTTCACGCTGCGCACTCCGCAGGGTTCCCGCGACATCACCTTGGCCGTCCACGGCGAACACCAGGTGGGTAACGCATTGTCGGCGGCAGCCGTGGCGCTCGAATGCGGCGCCGATCTCGATACTCTCGCGGACGCCCTCTCCGGGGCCCGCGCCGCCTCGGCACGCCGCATGGACGTGCGGACCAGTGCTGCCGGGGTCACGGTGATCAACGATTCCTACAACGCCAACCCCGATTCCATGCGTGCCGCGCTCAAAGCGCTGGTCACCATGGCGCGGGCGGGTGATACACCGCGCCGCAGCTGGGCGGTGCTCGGGGAGATGGCCGAACTGGGCCCGGAATCGGTGGTCGAACACGACGGTATCGGCCGGCTGGCGGTCCGCCTGGATGTGGACCGGCTCATCGTGGTCGGCACCGGACGGCCCTCCCGGGGCATGCACCAGGGAGCGGTCATGGAAGGCTCATGGGGTGAGGAGTCGGTGCTCGTCCCGGATATCGAAGCGGCCGTACAGTTGCTCGACGCCGAAGTCGAAGCAGGTGATGTGGTGCTGGTGAAAGCATCGCAGTCGGTCGGACTGTGGGCGGTGGCCGAGAAGCTGCTGTCCACAGGAAGCAAGAACACGGGTGCCGGTACGCCGGCGCCGGGCGGCTCGACCGCCGATGGGGCAGGCACGGAGGCAGTGCGTTGAGACAGATCTTGTTCGCGGCGGCGATCGCACTGACGGTGTCGATCCTGTTGACCCCGCTGCTGATCCGGATATTCGCCCGGCGCGGCTTCGGGCAGGAGATCCGGGTCGACGGACCGGCCAGCCACCAGTCCAAGCGGGGTACCCCCACCATGGGCGGGGTCGCGATCATCATCGGTATGTGGGCCGGGTATCTGGGCTCGCATCTGATCGGAATCGGCTACGACGCCGAAGGGCCCACCGCGTCCGCGCTGCTGGTGCTCGGCCTGGCCACGGCGCTGGGCGTGGTCGGATTCATCGATGATTTCATCAAGATCCGCAAAGGCCGCAACCTCGGACTCACGGCGGCCGGCAAATACCTGGGACAGGTCACCGCCGCGGTGGTGTTCGGTGTGCTGGCCCTGCAGTTCCCGGGTGGTAACGGGCTCACCCCGGCCGGCCGGCAACTGTCGTACGTGCGCGATATCAACACCGTCACCATGAGTGTGGTGGTGTTCCTGGCCTTCATCTGTTTCATCGTCGTGGCCTGGTCGAACGCGGTGAACCTCACCGACGGCCTGGACGGCCTGGCCGCCGGGTCGATGAGCCTGGTGCTCGGTGGCTACGTGGTCATCACCTTCTGGCAGTACTACCACTCGTGCGAGACCAAACCCGAGACCGGCTGCTACAACGTGCGCGACCCGCTGGATCTGGCGCTGGTCTGCGCGGCCGGGACCGCGGCGTGTATCGGTTTCCTGTGGTGGAATGCGGCGCCGGCCAAGATCTTCATGGGCGATACGGGTTCACTGGCGCTGGGCGGTCTGCTCGCCGGGATTTCCGTCACCACCCGCACCGAACTGCTGATGGTCGTCATCGGCGCGCTGTTCGTCGCCGAGGCGGCGTCGGTGGCGCTGCAGGTCGCGGTCTTCCGCACCACCCGCAACCGGTTGTTCAAGATGGCGCCGTTCCATCATCATTTCGAACTGAGCAAATGGGCGGAGACCACGGTGATCATCAGGTTCTGGCTGCTGGCCGCAATGGCCTCGGCGGCCGGACTCGCCTTGTTCTACAGCGAATATCTCTCGGCGGTCGGGTGAGCTGACGATGGAGGAACATGCACCGCGGGCCCTGCGTTCGCCGGGGCCGATGCTGGAATTCTTGCGCGGCCGGGAAGTTCTGGTCGCGGGCTGGGGCGTCTCGGGTCGATCGCTGATCGCGCCGCTGCGCGATATCGGCGCCCGGCCGGTGGTCACCGACAACGGTGCCCGCGCCCTTGCCGAGGCGGCCGAACTGGGTCTCGATATCGCCCCGGCGCCCGAATTGGAGAACACCGACTGGTCGCGATTCGCACTGGTGATCACCAGCCCGGGCTGGCGGCCGGATTCGCCGGTGCTGGCCTCGGCGGTGGCCGAGGGGATACCGGTCTGGGGCGATGTGGAGTTCGCCTGGTGGGTCGATCAGGCCCGGCTCTACGGCCCGGTACGGAAATGGCTGGTGGTCACCGGAACCAACGGCAAAACCACCACTACCGCCATGACCCACTCCATTCTGCGGGCCGCCGGAATCCCCAGCGTGGCCTGCGGGAATATCGGCCTGCCCATTCTCGACGCACTCCGCCGCAGCCCGGGTCCGCAGGTACTGGCGGTGGAGTTGTCCTCGTTCCAGCTGCACTGGGCGCCCTCGGTACGTCCGGAAGCCGGTGTGGTGCTGAACGTGGCCGAGGACCATCTGGACTGGCATGGCGGACTCGACGCCTATGCCGCGGCCAAGTCGCGGGCGCTGCTGGGCCGGATCGGGGTCGTCGGACTCGACGATCCGATCGCCGCGGGGCTGGCCCGCCGGTCCAAGGCACGCCGCACCATCGGATTCCGTATCGGGGTGCCCGCCGACGGTGAACTCGGCGTGGTCGACGGCAAACTGCTCGACCGCGCGTTCACCAAGGCCGCGATTCTGGCCGAAGCCAAGGAGATCAGCCCGCCCGGCCCCGCCGGTGTCGCCGACGCACTGGCCGCCGCCGCGCTCACCCGGGCGATCGATGTGGCGCCGCAGTTCGTCCGCGAGGGCCTGGTGGCGCACAAGGTCGGCCCGCACCGGTCGGAGCTGGTACGGGAACTGGGCGGTGTCGAGTTCGTCGACGATTCCAAGGCCACCAACCCGCACGCCGCGCGTTCGTCGATCCTGGGTCATCAGCATGTGATCTGGCTGGCCGGTGGTCAGCTGAAGGGCGCCGGTGTCGACGATTTGGTGGAGGAAGTGGCCGAGCGGCTGGTCGCCGTGGTGTTGTTCGGTATGGACGCACCCGTGATCGCGGCCGCGCTGGCGCGACACGCGCCGGAAGTCCCCGTTGTGGAGCTGGATACGCGAGACCATTCCGGCATGGGTCAGGCCCTCATGAACGAAGCGATCACCGGCACACCGGATACCGATATCGCCGACGCGGTCATGGCCCGCGCGGTCCGTGAGGCGGCGGCGTTCGCGGGGCCGGGCGATACGGTGCTGCTGGCACCGGCCGCGGCCTCACTGGATATGTTCACCGATTACACCCACCGGGGCCGCAGTTTCGCCGCCACGGTCGAGGAGCTGAAGGACGAGGACCTCGGGCGGCGGTTATGAGACCGCGCGGTACGCGACAGGTGCAGGTCGGCCGGTTCGGCGCCTGGCTGGCGCGACCGCTCGCCTCGTTCCATCTGGTGGTCACCATCGCCACCCTGCTCACCGTGCTGGGTCTGGTGATGGTGCTGTCGGCGTCGAGCGTGGAATCCTACGCCGACGGCCGATCGGCGTATGCGCTGTTCGTGCAGCAGGCCATGTACGCGGTGATCGGCGCGGTGCTGTTCTATCTGGCGCTGCGGATCCCGCTGCGCCGGCTGCGTCAGGTGTCCTTTCCGCTGTTCGCGGCCTCGGTGCTGCTACTGGTGCTGGTACTGATCCCCGGGGTGGGCAGTACCGTCAACGGTGCGCGCCGCTGGATCGACCTCGGCCTGTTCTCGATCCAGCCTTCCGAGGTCGTGAAGGTGACCTTCGTGGTCTGGGGCGCCCATCTGCTGGTCTCGCGCCGCGCGGCCGCGCGAGCCGCCAACGATCCCGGGGGACTCAAGAACCTGCTGGTGCCCTTGGTTCCCGCCGGGTTGCTGGTCTGCCTGCTGATCGTGTTGCAGCCGAACCTGTCCACCACCATCGCGATGGGTATCGTCCTGCTGGCGCTGCTGTGGTTCGGCGGCCTGCCGCTGCGGCTGTTCCTGGCGATCCTCGCCTCCGGGGCCATCGCCGCCCTGGTGCTGGCGCTGTCGGCCGGTTACCGCTCCGACCGGATGCGGGCGTTCTTCAACCCCGGCGACGATCCACAGGGCATCAACTATCAGGCCCGCCAGGCGATGTACTCGCTCGCCGACGGCGGGCTGTGGGGGCGCGGGCTGGGCCAGAGCCGGGCCAAATGGAGTTACCTGCCCAATTCGCACAACGATTTCATCTTCGCCATCATCGGCGAGGAACTGGGCTTCCTGGGTTGTGCGCTGGTATTGGGGCTGTTCGCGCTGTTCGTCTACACCGGTCTGCGGATCGCGGCACGGTCGGTGGACCCTTTCCTGCGGTTGCTCACCGCCACCGCCACCACCTGGATCACCGGTCAGGCGCTCATCAACATCGGGTATGTGGTCGGTCTTCTGCCGGTGACCGGGTTGCAGCTGCCCCTGGTCTCGGCCGGTGGTTCGTCGCTGGCGCTGACCCTGTTGATGTTCGGCATCATCGCCAACGCCGCCCGGCACGAACCCGAGGCGGTGGCGGCCTTGCACGCCGGGCAGGACGGCCGGGTCAGCCGGCTGCTGCGCCTGCCCAAACCGGAGATCTACCACCCGCCCCGGTCGCGTTCGGGTACGCCGGCCCCGGGCGGCAGAACACCCGCCCGCGGGGCCCCCCCCGCCCGGGGCCCGCCGCCGGCCCCCCCCCCCGCCCCCCCCCCCGGGGGCGCAACCCGGCGGGCGCCCCCGGGCGGGGG
>NZ_JARWOV010000303.1 GCF_029868855.1 Nocardia carnea
CCCCCCCCCCAGCTCGCCCGGGGCGGGCGGGGGGGGCGGCCCCCCCCCCCCCCCCCCCCCCCCCCCCCCCGCCGCGCCCCCCCCCCCGCCGGGGGGGTGGCGGGGGGGCCGGGCCCCCCCCCCCCCCCCCCCCCCCCCCCCCGTAGCTCTGCCTCCGGGTATCACCCGACATAGTTCGGCCGGTTGCATGTCCCGCAGGCCGAGGGCTGTCGCGCGGGTAGGGCGAATAGCTCAGCGGTCGGGTGGGCCGGTGAGGATGGCGGTGACCGTATCGACGAGTTCGGCGAGGAGTTCGCCGGGGGACAGGCGCGTGCCGCTCAGCGCGAGCATGCCCTGTAGGCCTTCCGGATCGCCGAGAGTCTGGAAGGTCAGGTTCATGGCCTGGGTGAGGCGGAAACGGATGGTGCGCGGGGCCGTATCCGGGTCGATCTGCTGGAGCAGGGCGTTGAAGCGGCGGGCCTGCGGGGCAAAGCCCTCGGTCAGCCTGGTCAGGGCGGGGTGATTACCGCTCATGATGCCGGCGACCAGGCGGATCCACGGTGTGCCCCCGGCGGCCGCCAGTTCACCGACCGGGCGGACGAAGGCGTCGGCGAGCGCGCGGGCGTCCGGTGTCCCGGATTCCTCGACCGCGTCGAGCAATTCGGCGCGGCGGGCGTGCAATTGTTCGCTGCGCCGGCTGATCAGCGCTTCGACCAGGGCATCCTTGGATCCGAAATGGTAGTGGACCGAGGCGACGTTCGCGCCGGCCTCCGCCATCACCGAACGTAGCGAGACCGCGTCGATCCCGCGTTCGGCGAACAGGCGTTCCGCGGCGAGGACGAGGCGTTGATCGGTCGGCAGGTCCGCGTCAGGGGCGGTGGTGGAATCCACCCCACCCGGATCCTGGCGTGCTGCGGTTTCCCGGTGCGCACGCGAAGGCGCGCCGGCCGGGTGTGCTTCCCGGCCGGTCCGCACCCGGCTTCGCGTCATGATCGGAAACTCTAGGAGACCGCGCCGGGTGCGCCGTAGAGGGTCACCACACAGGCACCGCCGAGCCCGAGGTTGTGCGCCAACCCGAGCCGCGCCCCGTCCACCTGGCGCTCGCCCGCACCGCCCCGCACCTGCGTGACCAGTTCGGTGCACTGCGCCAGGCCGGTGGCGCCGAGCGGATGCCCCTTGGAGATGAGCCCGCCCGACGGGTTCACCACCCAGTGTCCGCCGTAGGTGGTGGCGCCCGATTCCACCAGCTCGCCCGATTCGCCCTCACCGCACATACCGAGCGCCTCGTAGGTGAGCAGTTCGTTGATCGAGAAGCAGTCGTGCAGTTCGAGGACGTCGATATCGCCGATACCGACCCCCGCGGCCTCGAGGACCCGCTGCCCGGCGATCCGGGCCATGGGCGCACCCACCACGTCGATCATGGAGTTCGATTCGAAGCAGGCGCCGGTATCGGTCACCAGTTCCTGGGCGAGGATCGGCACCGCCCGGTCGAGTCCGTGTTCCCGGACGTAGCGCTCGCTCACCAGCACCGCGGCGCCCGCGCCGTCGGACATGGGGGAGCACTGCGAGCGGGTGAGCGGATCGGAGACCAGTTTGTCACCGAGCACCTGTTCGAGTGTGTAGGCGTCCTGGAACTGGGCTTTCGGGTTACGGGTGGAGTGTTCGTGGTTCTTCACCGCGACCCGGGCGAGCTGCTCCCGCGTCGTCCCGTACCGCTTCATATGCTCGTTGGCGGCGGCGCTGAAGAACTGTGCCGTCATCGGGGCGGCGCTGAAACCGGCGGCGGCTTTCAGAGCGCTCATATGCCGGTCGACGGTGGTGACCCTCGGGACCGAACCGTCACCGGCCATCGCCTGCTTGGTCATCTGTTCGAACCCGACCGCGAGCACGATATCGGCCAGCCCGGCCTGCACCCATTCCCGGGCGAGGACCAGCGCCGTCGACCCGGTGGCGCAGTTGTTGTTGACGTTCACCATCGGGATCCCGGTGAGACCGATATCGTAGAGCGCTCGCTGACCCGCCGTGGACGGCTGGAACACATAGCCGACGGCGGCGCGCTGCACCTGGTCGTAGTTCACTCCGGCATCGGTGAGAGCCTGGCCCACCGCCTCGGCGACCATCTCCGGGTAGGTCCAGTCGCGGGACTGGATCTTCTCGAATTTCGTCATCCCGACACCGGCGACATATACCCGCTCGGCCATCATTTCTCCTCGTCTCGGTGCGGTATCACGAACCGCGAAAGCGTTGTTGCGTTGTCCGGTCCGTCGTACGGGCCCGGTTCCGGTGGCCGGCGTTCTCGGCCGCTTCGCGCGCCGATGTATGGAGCGGCGTCCCGCCGGTCAGGACTGTGGCGGTTCCGAACCCACCACCCACAGTGCGTGGAACTGGGCCGCCCCGCCCATCGCATGTCCGACGGCTCGCCGCGCGTCGGGCACCTGGTGTTCACCCGCGGTCCCGCGCACCTGCATGGCCGCCTCGGCGAACCGCAGCAGACCCGTTGCGCCGGTGGGGTTTCCGGACAAGACGCCACCGGACGGGTTGATCGGCAGCGATCCGCCGAACGCAGTGCGCCCGGAATCGACCACCTTCCAGCCCGCGCCGACCTCGGCCAGGCCCACGTTCTCCAGCCAGATCGGTTCGAACCAGCTGTAGGGGATGTAGAGCTCGGCGGTATCGATTTCGCGTGCCGGGTCGGTGATACCGGCCTGCCGGTAGGCGTCGGCGGCGCACAGCCGCCCGGCCTCGGGGTTCACTTCGTCGCGGCCGGCGAAATGGCCGGTTTCGGTACGCCACGACATTCCGTGGATCCAGGCGGGCGGACGGCCCGTGTGGTGGGCGTCGTCCTCGCCGGTGATCACCACCGCGCACGAACCATCGGAGGACGGGCAGGATTCCAGGAATCGGATGGGGTCCCACAGCATCCGTGATTCACGCACCTGATCGACGGTGATATCCGGTAACTGGATATGGGCATAGGGATTCCGGGTCGCATTCAACCGGTGGTTCACCGCGATCTGCCAGCCGATGTGCTCGGGCGCTTCCGAGCGGCGGATGTACTCCCGGATCACGGGTGCGAAATGCGCACCCGCGCCCGCGCCCAACTGCGCGCTGAACGGCAGTCCGCGCGACAGCGCCCAGGTGAAATCGCCCTCGGACTCTTTCGAATACGCGACCACCAGCACTCGCCGTGCCAGCCCCGCCTGCACCAGATGTGCGCCGTAGATGGCGGCGTGCCCGCCGACGCTGCCGCCGGTGAACACCCGGGTCACGGGCAGGCCGCGCGCACCCATGGCATCGGCCAGATACAGTTCCGGGTTCATCACCCCGTCGAACAGATCGGGTGTTTTCGACAATACGATGGCGTCGATATCGCCGAATTCCAGTTCGGCGTCGGCCATTGCCTCGTCGACGGCCTCGCGCACCATCGCGCCGATCGTGACCTTGCGTTTCTTGGCCTGTTTGCTCTGTCCGATTCCGACGACCGCGAGTTTCATCGGTCTCCCTCCAAAAGGCAGATCATGTTCTGCTGGAGCGCGGGCCCGTTGGTGGCATGCGCCAGCGTGCGGTCCGCGCGGCCGGTCAGGATGTGCCGGGCGGCGTCGCCGATCCGGATCAGCCCGGTCGCCGTGGTCGGGCGGGCCACCAGGGGCCCACCACGGGGGTTGACCGCACCGGACAGTTCGAGCGCGCCGGCCAGCAGCGGCTCCTGATAGCTGTATTCGGTGTGCAGCTCGGCGATTTCGACGTCGCGGGCGGAGAATCCGGCCTGCTGCGCCGCCTTGTCCGCCGCGATACCCACGGTGTCGGCGCGGGTGAGGTCGCGGGTGCCCGGATAGTGCGAATCCATCCGATGGTCGGCGCCGCGCACCCAGGCCGGGCGCTGCGCCAAGCGGCGTGCGGTGTCACCGGCGGCCAGCACCAGAACGGCCGCGGCATCGCCGATGGGTCCGCGATCGTGTTCCCGCAGCGGTGCCGCCAGATACGGCGCGGCCAGCAGTTCGTCCACCGTGACCTCGCCCGACACCTGCGCGGCCGGATTACCCACCGCGCCCGCCCGGGCGCGGGCGACCACCTCGGCCATCTGCTTCTCGTCCAGTGCACCGGCGGCGATCAGCGCCTGCGCCTGGATCGCGGCGAGCGCGTCCTGATGCGGCCGCAGCGGAGCCAGGAAGTAGGGGTCGAGCTGGGTACTGGTCACCTGGTCCAGATCCTGCGCGAGCGATCCGCGCCCCACCCCGTAGACCACGGCGATCTCGCCCTCGCCGAGCTGTAGCCACGACCATGCCTCGTAGGCGGCCCAGGCCGCATCCATCTCGACATGCGATTCCGAGATCGGCGGCCACGCGCCCACCGCGTCGAGGGATTCGATATAGGCGAAGGTCCGGCCCTCGTGGAAATCGTGGCTGCCCGACGCCCAGAAATCGACCTCGGTGCGGTCGATCCCCGCCGACGCCAGGGCCTCCCGCATCACCGGCAGCAGGATCTCGGCCATATCGTCCTGGCGATCGGCCGCCGTACCCGGTGACTGGGCGAATGCCACCACCGCGACATCACGCATCGGAACCTCCCGCGATCGGCCGGTAGTAGCGAATGCTGTTCATGGATGTGTCCAGGTCCTCGTCGGCGCACCACACCGGTTCCACTCGCATACCGATATGGACCTCGCTCAGTTCGACATCACGGACAAGGTGCATGAGGGTGGTGTCGGCGCCGTCGACCTGGATGTAAGCGACCAGGTAGGGCGGGTCGATCGTCTGGCCGGGGAACGGGAAGTTCACCACGCAGAAGGTTTTCACGACACCACTACCACCCAGTTCGAACGGTTCGGACAGTTCGACCAGGCAGCGGGAGCAGAACTCGGGTGCGGGCAGATACACCCGCTCGCAGGTCCCGCAGCGGCGGGCCAGCAGTGTGCGGTGTTGCAGTCCGCGCAGGAAGGTCGACCGGCCGGTTCCGGCGACGAAGGTGTAATCCACCTTGTGCGGGCTGGTGAACGATTCCACCGGGGTGGGCAAAGTACTCATCAGGACTCCACCGGTTCGAAGCAGACGATATCGCGGATACTGCCCACCCGTTCCGCACGCCAGCGGGGCTGCACCCGCAGGCCGGCGGTGAGGCGGGTGGGGTCGCCGCCGGTATCCACGGCGTGGAACAGGGCGCCCTCGGTGCCGTCGATGGTAATGAGGGCCCAGGCGAAATGGCCGGCCTCGATCTCGTCACCGGGCCGGGTGGGGACCCAGGTCCAGTGCCGGACCGTGCCGGTGGCTTCGAGCCGGACCAGTTCACCGGTGGGCGCGGAGGTGGCCGGGTCGAATTCCAGGGCCGGGCAGAGGATCGCCCCCGATTCGGTGTGTACTCCGTACAGCTCACCGTCGCGTAGACCGCCCAGAAACGTGCCGATCTTCTCGCCGACCGTGCGGTTGTACGGGAATTCGATCGTGTAGGGCGCGGTGAGACTCGCGCCCGCGGGTTCGGCTGTCATCGTTCTCCTGCCGCTCGGGTGCGCGGCCGGGCACACTGCGACCGCGCCTCGATCGTGACCCGCGCGACGGCCGATGTCAATCACTTGATTGAATCGATTGATAGATCGAGCGGTCGCCGCGGGCCGGACGCATGGGTGAACCTTGCTGCACGGCTTGCGGCCATGACGTAAGCTCCCCATTAAAGTAGAACCTGTTCCAATTCCTCGGGTGAGGAGAGATCACCATGGCCATCGTTGAACAGCTGGAGCCGACCGCCGACGGACGCCGCCGGCTCGAGCTGCGCAGCCCCGCTACCCGCGAACGCGTCGGCGAAATCGAGGTGAGCACGGCCGACGATGTCGCCGCAGCGCTGGCCACGGCCCGCGCCGCCCAACCGGGCTGGGCGGCCCGGCCGATTTCCGAGCGCGCCGCGATCATCCGCAACGCGGTGTCGGTACTGCTGAAACGCCGCGACGAGATCGTCGAGACGGTGATGCAGGAAACCGGTAAACCGCGGGTCGAGGCGCTGGCCGTGGAGATGGTGCCGGCCTGCGATTTCCTGAACTACTGGAGTGGACGTGCTCCGAAGGACCTGGCGGACGAGAACCGCCGCCTGCACGGCTACATGCTGCCGCTGAAGAAGCTGGTCATCAATTACCAGCCGCTCGGCGTGGTCGGCGTGATCACCCCGTGGAACGGCCCCTTCATCCTTTCGCTGAACCCGATCGCGCAGGCGCTGCTCGCCGGGAACTCGGTGGTCCTGAAACCGTCGGAGGTCACCCCGCACTCCGGGGAATGGGCGGTCAAGGTCCTGCACGAAGCGGGCGTGCCCAAGGACGTTCTGCAGATCGTACACGGCGACGGCGAAACCGGCGCCGCCCTGGTGAACGGCGATATCGACAAGATCTCGTTCACCGGCAGCGTCGGCACCGGTAAGAAGATCGCCGCCGCGTGCGCGACGCGGCTCATCCCGTGCACCCTCGAACTCGGCGGTAAGGACGCGATGATCGTCTGCGCCGACGCCGACCTCGACCGCGCATCGCTGGGCGCGGTGTACCTGTCGATGTTCAACACCGGGCAGGTATGCGTCGGCGTCGAACGCATCTACGTGGTGGAGAGTATCGCCGACGAGTTCATCGAACAGGTCCGCAAACGCGCCGCCGAGGTCACCTACGGGGTCGGCAAGGATGTCGGACCGCTGTTCTGGGACCGGCAGCTCGAGATCGTCGAGAAGCACGTCGAGGACGCCAGGTCGAAGGGTGCGACCATCCTGCTCGGCGGTGAATCCGATACCGCCGAGGGTGTGTTCTTCAAGCCCACCGTCGTTGTGGACGTCACCCACGATATGGACCTGATGCAGCAGGAGACCTTCGGCCCGATCGTCGCCATCATGCGCGTCCGGGACGAAGAGGAGGCCGTGCGGATGGCCAACGACTGCCAGTACGGGCTCAGCGGCAGCGTCTTCACCAAGGACAAGGCCAAGGTCGTGCGGCTGGCCAAACAACTCAAGACCGGCTCGGTGGTGCAGAACGACGCCTCGGTGATCTACGGCGTCGCCGAAGCACCGTTCGGTGGCCGCAAGGACAGCGGGATGGGGCAGGTGAACGGGCGCGATGCGCTGCGCAGCTTCGTCCACCCGCAGCCCGTCCTGCTGGACCGGTGGGGCCTGAAGAAGGAGAACATCTGGTACCCCTACAGCGAGGCCACCGCCGCCACGCTGGAGAAGACCATCGGCACCCTGTTCGGCAACAAGTTCCTCCGCCGCCTGGTGCGCTGAGGTTTCGGCCCGGCCGCGGGAACGTTGTGGCCGGACCCCGCCAGTAGCTGTGCAGACGAGGCGGGCCCCCCGGGCGCCCCGCGGCGGCCGCGGTGGTTTTTGTGAGGGTAGACCCCCCCCCGGGGGGGACCCCCCCCCCGGGCGGCCCCCCACCGGGAAAAATGACCCCCGGGGGGGGCCCGCCGCCG
>NZ_JARWOV010000304.1 GCF_029868855.1 Nocardia carnea
GGCGTCGACATTGCCGATCTCAATGCTGTCGCGCTGCGCAATTTTACGCCGACAACGGCGAACAATTCGCAGCGCAGCGGCCGCGCCGGGCGCTCCGGTCAGCCCGCGCTGGTCGTGACCTATTGCGCGACGGGAAATTCACACGACCAGTATTACTTCCGGCGGTCGGCAGATATGGTCGCAGGTTCCGTGGCGGCCCCACGGCTCGATCTCACCAACGAGGCCCTGCTCGCGTCGCATCTGCATGCCGTGTGGCTGGCCGAGACCCGGGTGGATCTGCAGTCGCGGATGCCGCAGCTGCTTGCTCTCGAACTGCCCGGAATGCCGCTGCAGGAGGAGTTGCGCAAAACAGTTTCTGCACCCGATGCTGTCGAACGCGCGAAGCTTCGTGCAGCACAGGTGATCGCGCCGCTGATTCCGGAACTCCGCAAGACGTCGTGGTGGTACGAGCAGTGGGCGGATGAGGTAATCGTCGCGGCACCCGTCGCTTTCGACCGCGCGTGCGCCCGCTGGCGCGAGCTGTATCAGGCTGCGCTGGATGATCAGGAAGAGCAGAACCGTATTGTCCGGGACGTGTCGGCGACGCACCGGGAACGCAAGGCGGCCGAGTCCCGCCGTCTCGACGCCGAACGCCAGATGGTGTTGTTGCGAAACGAGGATTCGGACCGTACCCACTCGGACTTCTACACCTACCGCTATTTCGCGTCCGAAGGGTTTCTTCCCGGGTACAGCTTCCCTCGTCTCCCGCTGGCCGCCTACATTCCGGCGTTGAAGGCCGGCGGCACCCGCGCCGATGGTCAGTACTTGCAGCGGCCCCGCTTCCTGGCCATCCGAGAGTTCGGACCGGGCGCGATCATCTACCACGAGGGCGCGCGTTACCAGGTCAAACGCATCCAGGTGCCGACCACCTCGCATGGTGAGGGCATTGTCGACACCCAGAACACTCGCCGCTGTACGGAATGCGGCTACCACCACGTCGCCGAGCCAGGGTTGGACCGGTGCCAGTACTGCAATGCGCTGCTCGGACCACCCCAGTACGACCTGATGCGGATGCAGACCGTGTTCACTCGCCGCCGGGAACGCATCTCCAGCGACGAGGAGGAGCGCCGGCGCGCAGGGTTCGAGCTGCATACCTCCTACCGGTTCCACCACCACCACGGCTCCGAACCGAGCAGGCTTCGTGGCACCGTTCTGGCCGAAGGCCACGACACGCTTGCCGTTCTCGACTACGGCGACACCGCGACGGTCCGCGTGACGAACCTGGGGTTACGCCGCCGCAAGAATCCCGACGATCGCGGCTACTGGCTCGATACGGTTAAGGGCAACTGGCTGTCCGAGCGCGACGCCACCGACGCTTTCACGGCCGACGACGGCCTCGATCCGGTCACCTCATCGACTCGGCCGAAGAAGGTCATACCTTATGTCGAGGACACCCGCAATATTCTGGTGCTGCGCCTGGCCGGAGGGGTTACTGACGTGCAGGCCACTACGCTGCGCTATGCGATCGAGCGTGGCATCGAGGCCGAATTCCAGCTCGAGGACGGTGAACTGTCCAGCGAGGTGTTACCGGACCCCACTGGCCAGGCGCGGATGTTGTTCACCGAATCGGCCGAGGGCGGCGCGGGAGTACTGCGGCGGTTGCACGCAGAACCGGACGCACTGGCCCGCGCGGCTCGGCGAGCTCTCGATATTGCCCATTTCGATATTGACGGAAACGATGTGGGGCAGGCAGAAGGTGCTCGTGAACGGTGCGAGAAGGCGTGCTACGACTGCTTGCTGTCCTACGGCAACCAGAGCGAGCACGGACTGATTGACCGTCACAGCGTGCGCGAATTGCTGTTGCGACTTGAGAATGCAGTGGTCGAACCCGAGAACGAGATCAACGACCGTGCCGAACGGATCGAGGCAGTGCGCACCAAGCTGCGGTCCCCGCTCGAGCACAGACTTCTCGATCTGCTGGTCGAGCACGACCTCGCGCTGCCGAACCGCGTGCACGAATCCATCGAAGGCGCTGATATTGCGCCGGATATGGCGTTCACTGGGCCCGATGCGGGGTTGGCGGTATTTGTCGACGATCAGGCGACCCTTGCCACCGATATCGAGGACCGGTTCATCGACATCGGATGGTCGGTGCTGTGCCTGGCCGCTGACGATGATTGGTTGGCCAAGCTGCGTGAACACTCCTATGTCCTGGGAGAGGGAAGGAAGTAAACGATGGGCTTCGCCGCAGGAAATCTGGTGTCGGCACGAGGCCGGGAATGGGTTGTGCTGCCGGACAGCACCGATGACTTCCTGATCCTTCGCCCGCTGGGCGGTGCGGACGACGATATTGCCGGCGTGCTGGTCAGTGAGGGCGTAACGCCCGCGACCTTCCCCGCCCCCGATCCCGCCGATCTGGGCGACCATTACAGTGCGAGCCTGCTGCGCAGTGCGTTGCGTATCGGATTCCGTTCCACCGCAGGCCCGTTTCGCTGTCTGGCCAAGATCGCGGTGCAGCCCCGTGCCTACCAGTTGGTGCCCCTCATGATGGCGCTGCGTCAGGAGGTAGTGCGGCTACTCATCGCCGATGACGTCGGTATCGGTAAAACAATCGAAGCCGGACTGGTGGCCGCCGAGCTGCTCGAGGTGGGTGCGGCTCGCGGGCTGAGCGTGCTGTGCAGTCCAGCCCTGGCGGAACAGTGGCAGCGGGAGCTTCGGGAGAAGTTCGGCCTGGAGGCCGAGCTCGTGCTACCGAGCACAGTGCGGCGTCTCGAGCGCGCGCGACTGGGGACGGAGTCGATCTTCGAACATTTTCCGATCACGGTGGTCTCCACCGACTTCATCAAGAACTCGCGTCGCCGGCACGAGTTCTTACGCACCTGCCCGGATCTGGTGATCGTGGACGAGGTCCATACCTGCGTCTCCGACGGCATCCGTACCAGCACCGGACGTACTCAGCGTTACGAGCTGGTCCGCGATCTCGCCAGAAATCCCCAGCGTCACCTCGTCCTTGCCAGCGCCACCCCGCACAGCGGCAAGGAGGAGGCATTCCGTAACTTGCTCGGCCTGCTGGATCCGAGTCTGGAGACGATCGACCTCGACCAGGTTAAGGGCCGTGAGCGGCTTGCCAGACACTTCGTGCAACGTCGCCGGGCCGACATTCGCCGGTACCTCGACGAGGACACACCGTTTCCGAAGGACCGGCTGACCAAAGAAACCTCGTACACCCTCAGCTCCGAATACCGGGCACTGTTCGAGAAAGTGCTCGACTATGCCCGCGAGACGGTGCACTCGGAGAACGGCGACCTGGCCCGGCGCGTGAACTGGTGGTCGGCACTGGCGTTGCTGCGCGCCCTGGCGTCTTCGCCACGCGCGGCGGTGCAGACATTGCAGACCCGGGCGGCTGCCGCGGCCGCGGATACGCCGGCCGACGCCGACGCCATCGGTCGCGCAGTGGTGCTGGACCTCTCCGAGGACGAGTCCGGTGAGACACCGGACAGCACTCCCGGCGCGGATACAGGCGAGGATGGCGCGAACGCTACCGAGCGGCGGCTGCGTAGCTTTCTGTCCGCAGCCCGCAAGCTGGAAGGCAAATCCGACAACAAAATTCGTGCCCTCACCGGCGTGGTCAAGGATCTGCTGGCGCAGGATTGCGATCCGATCGTGTTCTGTCGCTTCATAGATACCGCCGAGTATGTGGCCGAACAGCTCGGCAAAGCACTCGGCAGCAAGGTCACCGTCCGCTCGGTCACCGGCACTCTGCCCCCAGACGAGCGGCTGGCCCGCATCGACGAACTGACCGCCACCCCCGGCCGCCATATCCTGGTGGCCACCGACTGCCTATCGGAGGGTGTGAACCTGCAGGAAGCGTTCCAGGCTGTGGTGCATTACGACCTCGCCTGGAATCCCACTCGGCACGAACAGCGTGAAGGACGCGTCGACCGCTTCGGACAGACCGCTGACGAGGTCCGCGCGGTCACCCTGTACGGCCGCGACAACCACATCGACGGCATCGTGCTCGATGTTCTCTTGCGCAAACACGAGGCAATTCGCAAGGCGACCGGTGTCTCGGTGCCGGTGCCGAACTCGAACGACGCGGTGGTGGAGGCCCTGATGGAGGGCCTGCTCCTACGCGGTCGCGACGCCGAGCAGTTGAGCCTCGATCTCGGAGTGCAGGCCAAACAGCAGGAGCTGTACGCCGAATGGGAGTCGGCGGCCGACCGGGAGACGGTCGCCAAAACCAAATATGCCCAGCATACGATCAAACCCGAAGAAGTCGCCGCCGAAGTCGGCGCCATCCGAGAATCTCTCGGCACCCCCGCCGAAGTTGCCGAGTTCACCGAGCACTCTCTACGCGCCCTGCGCGCCACCGTTACGCCGAACAGCGCCGGTTTCACCGCTACCCTCGCGACCTTGCCGATCGGTCTGCGCGATGCACTGCCCCCGGACCGCCGCGGCCCCCAGCGCTTCGTTCGCGACCTGCCCGTGCAGCCCGGGGAGGCCCTGTTGTCCCGTACCGATGCCTCCGTGGAGGCCATCGCGCGCTACGTCCTGGAATCGGCCCTCGACCCTAAGGCCGATGACGACGCGCGGCCTGCCCGACGCTGCGCGGTAGTGCGCACCGATGTCGTGCGCACCCGCACCACATTGCTGCTGGTTCGTTACCGATTCCATGTGCTGCTGCCCTCACGGGACGGAGGCCGGGAACTGGTCGCCGAGGATGTGGCCACCCTGGCGTTCGAAGGCTCACCCGCTCAGTCTCGCTGGTTGGAAGAGGAGTCCATGCCAGCGTTGCTGGCAGCGAAGCCAGCCGGAAACGTGCCCGAAACGCAGGCTCGCCAGTTCATTTCACGCAGTCTCGACGGACTAGGGGACTTGAACGAGTATCTGGAGGAGCACGGCAGGCTGCTGGCCGAGCGTCTGCTGCAATCGCATCGCCGTGTCCGGCAAGCGTCGTCGGAGATCGTGCGTGGTTTGAAGGTGACGGTGGAGCCGTCCGCGGATGTGCTCGGAGTGTTCGTGTACGTGCCGCAGGTGGGAGGGGCACAGTGAGTTCAGTGAAGGGCGCAGTGAATACCGAGTCGTTCGTGGGTGTCCGCATTCAAGGGGGCCTGTTGCCTGCGGACCTCTTGCAGAGGCTCACCCAGCCTGGTTCGGACGTAAGTGGATTGACGTCCAGTGACTATCACCTCGCCGCCGGAGAGTCGGTGCGCGACGCCGCCAACCGTGTGTGGGCCTATCTGAAGGGGGTCTGGGCCGGATACCGGGAAGCGCTGGCAAAGCTGCCGGATTCCGACGCCGCGACCGCACTCACCCGGGAACGGTTCACCCTCGTACTGCTGGACCAGCTCGGATACGGCCGTGTCCCGCGCACACCCAAAGGCGGTCTGGTCGCTACCGCCGGCGGCACTCCGGTCGCCGAAACCGCGCCGTACCCGATCTCCCACGTCTGGCAGCATGTACCGATCCACCTCCTGGGTGCGCGAGTACCTCTCGACACCCGAACCAAGGGTCTGCCGGGAGCCGCCGGAGCTTCCCCCCAAGCGATGGTCCAGGACGCGCTCAACCGTTCCGACGGCCATCTGTGGGCGATCCTGTCCAACGGCACGGTGTTGCGGCTGCTGCGCGACTCCACATCCCTGGTCGGCGCGGCTTATGTCGAGTTCGACCTCGAGGCGATCTTCGACGGCGACCTGTTCGCCGATTTCCTGTTGCTGTACACGCTGTGCCATGTCTCCCGAGTCGAGGTTCGTGACCCGGAGGTCGGCCCGGCGTCCTGCCGGCTCGAACAGTGGCGCACCGAGGCCTTCGAATCCGGTTCTCGCGCGTTGAACCTGCTGCGCGACGGGGTCGTGGCCGCGCTGCGCACTCTGGGATCGGGCTTTCTGTCGCACCCTGACAATGTGTCCCTGCGGCAGGACCTGGCCGATGGCAGGCTTGCCAAAGAGGACTTGCACCACGCCCTGTTGCGGGTCGTGTACCGGATGCTGTTCACCTTCGTCGCCGAGGACCGAGGCGTCCTACTGGACCCGGCAGCGCCACCAAGTGCGAGGAAGCGCTACACCGACTACTTCTCCACCGCACGTCTGCGCGCCACGGCGCAGCGTCGCTTCGGCGACCGCTACGGCGACAAATGGCAGGCGCTCACTCTGGTGTGGCGCGGCCTGGGCAGCGAGGCGGGCCTGCCCGAACTCGGTTTACCCGGACTCGGTGGCCTGTACGAACATGGGGAGCTGGATCGCCTCACCGATTGCGACCTCAATAACCACGCCCTGCTCAGCGCGGTGAAATCCCTGTCTACCGTCCAAGAACCGGCATCCCGGATGCTGCGGGTTGTCGACTACCGCAACCTCGGCGCGGAAGAGCTCGGGAGCATCTATGAGGCGCTGCTCGAATACGTGCCGCAGTGGGATCCGGCACGCAACAGCTACACCCTCGATATCGTGTCCGGAAACGAACGCAAGGACACCGGGTCCTACTACACGCCGACATCACTAGTTGAGTCGTTGCTCGACACCGCACTGGACCCGGTGCTCGACGACGCCGAGAAGAGTGACGCCCCCGAAGCCGCCCTGTTGCGCGTCACCGTCTGCGATCCGGCCTGCGGCAGCGGTCACTTTCTCGTCGGGGCGGCGCGCCGCATTGCGAAACGAGTTGCTGCGCTGCGGGCCGGGGATCCGGAGCCCACACCCAAGGCCATCCAGGAGGCGATGCGAGACGTGGTCTCGCACTGTATCTACGGCGTGGACATCAACCCCCTCGCCGCCGAACTGGCCAAAGTATCGCTGTGGATGGAGGCGATGGAACCGGGCCGACCGCTGGCCTTCCTCGACGCCCAGATCAAGGTCGGCAATGCCCTTGTCGGTGCCACCCCGTTGTTACTAGATCGCGGTGTGCCCGACGATGCGTTCAAACCACTCGAAGGTGACGATCGCAAGGTCACCGCTTCTCTCAAGAAGCAGAACAAATCCGAACGCGACTACGGCTCGCAGACCAGCCTGTTCGATCAGCCTGAGCGGATCTCGAACGACCCGTTGCGTTCCCGCATCGAGGACGTGATCGCCGCCAGACCGCTCTCCCTTGCTGATGTACACATTCAACAGCAGCGCCTGCGCTCGTATACCGCATCCGACGACTACCGCAGCCAGCGGTTGGCCGCCGACGCTTGGTGCGCGGCGTTCGTGTGGCCCAAGCACGAGGACGCGCCGAAAGCGATCACGCACGCTGTGCTGGCTGCAATCACGGCGGGCGATGATGTGCTCGACTCCGGAATGCGCGCCGAACTACAGCGAGTCGCCGCCGAATATCGGTTCTTTCACTGGCATCTCGAGTTCCCGCACATTTTCCCCACCGGCGGAGGAGGTGGCGTCAATACTGCCACCGGATGGTCGGGTGGGTTTTCAGTGGTGCTCGGTAACCCGCCGTGGGAGCGAGTGAAACTGCAAGAGCAGGAGTATTTTTCCGCGCGAAATCCGGATATCGCCACAGCACCGAACGCGGCAGCTCGCAAAAAGCTCATCGCTGACTTGCCGAATACTGATCCTGCTCTGCACCAGGCATTTATCGCCGAGAAACGTCGGGCTGACGGCATCTCACACCTGCTGCGCAACTCTGGGCGCTATTCGCTTACCGGCCGCGGCGACATCAACACCTACGCAGTGTTCGCCGAGACAGACCGCAACCTCCTGGCCGGGAACGGGCGGCTCGGAGTTATCCTGCCGACCGGCATCGCCACAGACGCGACAACCCAGCACTACTTCAAGGATCTGGTCGAGCGTGGATCGATCGCCAGTCTGTACGACTTCGAGAACGCCAAACCGATCTTCAACGGCGTGCACCGCAGCTTCAAGTTCTGCCTACTCACCCTCGCCGGTCGCGACATCCGAGAGCCCCGGGCCGACTTCGCCTTCTTCGCCCACGACCCCACCGACCTGCAACGAGCCGATGCTCGCTTCACCCTCTCTCCGGAGGAGATCATCCTGCTCAACCCGAACACCGGAACCTGCCCGGTGTTCCGCACCCGCCGCGACGCGGAGATCACCCTGGGTATCTACCGGCGGGTCCCTGTCCTCATCCGCGAAGGTGACCCGCTCGGCAACCCCTGGGGCATCAAGTTCATGCGTATGTTCGACATGTCCAACGACTCAGGGCTGTTCCACACGCGAGAGGAGCTGGAGCAGGACGGGTGGACGCTCCGCGGCAATGTGTTCGAACGCGGAGACCAGCGCATGCTTCCGCTATACGAGGCGAAGATGATTCACCACTTTGACCACCGATGGGCAACATACGAGAAGGACGGTACTGTCCACGACATCTCCTCTGGAGATAAGTCGGATTCGAACATCACCGCGCTGCCCCGATATTGGGTCGCGGAGCCCGAGGTGAGCGAGAAGGTTGCTGAGGACATTCCGTACCTGATCGGAATCCGTGATATTTGTCGAAGTACAGATGAAAGAACCTCTATCGCAACCAGGGTGCCTTGGACCGCAGTAGGGAACAATCTTCCCCTTGTCTTGTCCACTGAATCTGCCCGCGCTCAGCTGTCCCTTCAAGCTGCGATATCAAGTTTTGTATTCGATTATTGTGCCCGACTTAAAGTTGGTGGCACGCATATGAACTTCTTCATTATTGAGCAACTTCCGGCGCTTCCGCCTGCCATGCTGGTCCACGCTTGTGAATGGGCTGGAAACGAAACCGTCGGCGACTGGATTGCGTGCCGAGCAAGTAAGTTGAACGAAGAGTGGTCTTCTCCCCTGATGCGGACGCAGTGGCGAGCTGAGCTCGACGCCGCATTTTTTCATCTGTACGGCATTCCCCGTAGCGATGTCGAGTACATCATGGATACCTTCCCTATCGTCAAGCGCAAAGATGATGCGGCCTACGGCGAGTACCGCACCAAACGCTTAGTTCTGGATATCTACGACGCCATGGCCGAGGCCGAGCGCACCGGTGTGCCCTATCGGTCGACCTTCGACGGGGTCGCGCCTTCGGCAAGGGGCGAGCAGGAATGACGGATCCTATTTCCGCATCGTTGGGCCGGCCGGCCGGAGTCGCTGTGGCTTCACTCGGCCGACACATGGTTGAGGAGTGCCTCGGTGCAGGCGGCTCCATCCTCACCCCATCTCACCCGGTCTGGTCACGGGACAACCTGGCCGAACTACGGCGCGACTTCGTCGACCGTCCTGACGCCGGAGCGGGGAGTTTCTTCGACAAGCTCAGTAAGCAGCTGGCGAGCACATCGTCCCCCGCGGTCCAGCTGTTCGCCGAGTTGTTGCTGCTGAACCTGCTGCCGATTCAAAACCTGCGGGGCGATACGAAGATCGATCAGCTACATGCAGTTCTCGCGATGAGTGACATGCAGGTCTCCATCCCAGCGGAAATCGCCGAGACGCTTCGCGGTGGCGGCGTGTATCACGGTGGCCAGGCGTTCAACAACTACCGGTGGCTACAACTGCAGTATCTGATTGAGTTCGCGTCGTACTTCACGGATCTTCCCGAAAGCGAGCGACGACTCGCACTGGACGATCCATTGCGCTTCCGGGACGCCGCGAACTCTGTTGAAACAGGGCAAGCAGCGCAGCGTCAATCACTGCTGTACCTGGCCTTCCCGAGCTTCTACCTGCCTATCGTCAGCCCCACCCATCGGCGCCGAATCCGCGATGGGTTCACGGAATACCTCGACCACGAGCCTGGCGATGTCGACGAGGACCTGCACGACATCAACGAGGCACTCGTGCAGGAGCAAGGAGGTCCGGTCGACTTCTATCGCTCGCCATGGAGGGAACGCTGGGAGCCTCCGTCCGAGGCCGCTGGTCCGACGGACACCGTGCAACACGCCTGGCGTGTGCGTGGCTCCAATGTGCTCGGCTACGACCTGGTGCCGATGTGGCGGGAGAAAGGCATCGTATCTCTGTCGGCGCGGCTGCTCAGGCCCGTGGAACCCGGCATCACTCGGGAGGAACTCAAGGGCTACATCGAAGAGGATTACCGTACATCCGGGTACGCGGCCCGCCAGGAGAAGTTCGACGAGTTCTATGCCTTCCTGGCCCGGATGCATCCCGGCGATTTCGTGGTGACGTTCAGTCAGCGTCGTTTGTACTTCGGCACCGTCACCGGCGATGCGGAATACACCAAGAGCGAGGAAGGCCTGTCCAATCTGCGCCGCACCGTGAAGTGGGAGCCGCATTCGCTCCCTCTCGACTCCGTTCCCGACGAATTGACGGCGCTGCTGGATAGCCCGAGCGACGTCACCGACCTGTCCGCCCGGATCGACACGCTGCGCACCCTGGCAGAGCGCCGGCATGGTCCTGCGTTGGCCAAATCGGCGAACTTGCCCGACGCCACGCCGGAACTGGCGAAGCGGCTCCACGTCCCGCAGACGTGGATACAGGAATGCATCGAGCTGCTTCGCGACCGGCCTCAGCTCATTTTCTACGGGCCACCCGGCACCGGCAAAACCTATCTGGCACAAAAGATTGCCGAGCACATTGCGCCCGACGGAAACGTCACCGTCGTGCAGTTCCATCCGGCGTACTCCTACGAGGACTTCTTCGAGGGCTACCGGCCGGTTCCGCTCGGCAACGGCCAGATCGGCTTCGACCTCAAACCCGGCCCGCTGCGCCGCATAGTGGACAAGGCGGTGGAGAACCCGACAGCGGTGTATGTACTGATCATCGACGAGATCAACCGCGGAAATCTTGCGAAGATCTTCGGTGAGCTGTACTTCCTGCTGGAATACCGAAATACGTCCATCGACCTGCTTTATCGGCCGGAGACCGAGGGCGGGTTCTCGCTACCGCGCAACCTGGTGCTGATAGGCACCATGAATACGGCCGACCGGTCGATAGCGCTGGTGGACGCTGCCATGCGTCGCCGCTTTGCCTTCGTCCCCCTCCATCCCAGTGAGTCACCGACAAACGGAATCCTGCGCAGTTGGCTGGCCGACCAGGGCTACGACATCACCGTTGCCGATCTGCTCGACGCGCTGAACAGTCGCATCGCCGACACCGATTTCAAGATCGGGCCGTCGTACTTCATGCGGCCCGCCGTGTTCGCACCAGGTGGGCTCGAGCGTGTGTGGCGCACGGCGATCCTCCCGCTGCTCGAGGAGCACCATTACGGTGATCGCACCATTGACGTCAACGAAACCTACGGCCTCGCCACCATCCGCCGGAGCATCGAACCAGCGGATGCGGATTCGGAGTACGACGGTGGAAACGCGGCTGACGCTGGTTGAGGGCGAACCCGCGCAGCGGGTCGCCCTCAGTGATGTCGAGTACACCGCGCTGCAGCGGCTCGGCATCGCGGCTGTTGTGCCGACCACCGCGCCCGGTGTTTACGAGCTATCGGCGAGTCGCAAGGTCGGCGTGGTCGCCTTCGGTGGCCGCGAGCTGCTGGTTCGGCCGAAAATTCACGACATCGAGCGTCTTGTCTTCCTCATCGGCTATGCCCTCAACCCAGCTGTCTGGCGCGACGACCCGGTACGTCTCGACACTGCCGACGAGCTACTGCCCGCACTCGCGGAAGCGTTCTCCCGTCTCGCGACCCGGGCGGCTGAACAGGGCCTGCTCATGGGATACCACACCGTCACCGATACGTTGCCGGTGCTGCGCGGTCGATTGCGGACAAGCGTCCAGATGGGTCGCAGACACGGTATGGCGCTTCCGTTGGCGGTCGAATACGACGAATTCTCCACCGATATCGCCGAGAACCGGCTGCTTCTTCTCGCGACGACCCGCCTGTTGACCGTGCCACGATTGACCGAGCCCGCCCGTAAACGCCTGCATAGACTGCGGAGGGCCTTTGCCGAGGTCACCCTGCTGCCCCGCGGTGCCGCGGTGCCGGCCTGGCAACCCAGCCGTGTCAACGCCCGCTTCCACGACTGCCTGCGACTGGCCGAACTCGTGCTCGCCGCAGAATCGTTCGAACATCGGTTCGGATCCCTCACCGTTACTGGCTACATGTTCGACATGTGGAAGATCTACGAGGACTTCGTGTGCACCGCGTTGAGCGAATCCCTGGCGCCGTACGGTGGTCCCTGTGCGCTTCAGCACCGTATGCCGCTGGATACCGCCGCGGAGGTCATTATGCGCCCGGATCTGGTTTGGTTCCGCCCGAACCGCACTCCCCGTGCGATCATCGACGCGAAGTACAAGGTGGAATCGCCCGCCGGTTTCCCCGACGCCGACTTGTATCAAATGCTCGCCTACTGCACGACGACTGGTCTCGACCATGGGCACCTGGTGTACGCGAAAGGCAATGCCGTCCAGCGAGTCCACCGCATTCTCGGCAGTTCGGTCACCATCCACTGCCACGCGCTGGATCTGTCACTGTCCCCGAGCGACCTGCTCGCCGCAGTCGACGACCTCGCCGCTCGCATCGCGGCGCAGCCGCGTGCCGATACCGTCCTGGCGAAGGAGACGTGATGGCGACCCTCGCGATCGACAAAGATTTCCTACTAGACTTCGGTCGACTCGACCGCTCCCTCCAGGACAAGGTGGCCGGAGTATTCGAGAAATTCGAAGCCGCCACCCACGCCGGTGTCCACTTGGAGAAGATCAACCATGCACGCAACCCGCGGTTCCGCTCCATCCGGATCGATCGGTTCTGGCGGGGCATCGTGCTCGCGCCCGAATCAGGCCAGACCTACACTCTGCTGAAAGTCCTTCCGCACGACGATGCCTACACATGGGCGCAGCGACGCGACGTTTCGGTGAACCGCGCGACCGGTGGTATCGAAATCCGCGACGAGGTCGCGTTCACCGAAGCGCTGCCCGCTGTAAGCGCTGCCGCCGAGCAGACCACCCAACGGCTGTTCGCTCATGTCAATGAGACCGATCTGGAACGATTGGGAATCGACGATCGCACCCGCGAGTTCGCTCGCACGCTCAGCACTGTGGAGGAGCTCGAAGCCGCGCAAGAGTTCCTGCCCACCACACAATGGCAGGTCTTGTACGGTCTGGCTGCCGGCATGACACCCGATGAGGTGTGGGCGGATCTGGGCGCAGACCTGATCTCCGAGCCCATTGACACCGATGACCTGGACGCCGCGATTGCCCGTAGCACCGGCCGTATCCTGCTCGTCGACGGACCCGATGAACTCATGGCGGTCTTCGCGGACCCTTTCGCGCTGTGGCGGATCTACCTGCACCCGGCCCAGCAGTCCATCGTCGATGCCGCCTACAGCGGTCCGGCGCGCGTTACCGGTGGTCCGGGAACCGGGAAAACCGTAGTAGCACTGCATCGCGCGAAACGGCTGGCCGAACGCGGTGATGGCAAAGTTCTCGTCACCACCTTTACCTCCACACTCGCCGAATCCCTTGAGGACGGCGTCCTCATGCTGGTTGACGAACCCGCGCAGGCGTCACGCATTGTCGTCCAGCACATCGACCGTATTGCACACCGCGTCTTCCGTGATACGCATGGCATGCCGCGGATGGTGAAGGCCAGTGACGAAGTGACGCTGTGGCGCGAAGCCCACGCCGCCCATCCGACACCATTCACAGAAACATTCCTCGCCGAAGAATGGCGGCACGTGGTATTGGCCCAGCAGGTCACCACCGAAGCCGACTACCTCGCCGCCGGCCGTCGTGGTCGGGGACGCCGATTGAGCTCAGGTCAAAAACATCAGGTTTGGGCCGCGATCGAGGCTTTCGAACAGCTCCTCGACACCCGAGGCATGTGGACTCATGAAACCGTCCGCCGGGAGGCCACGCGCATCCTGCAGGCCACTTTGGTGAAGCCATACCGCTACATCGTTGTCGACGAGGCCCAAGACCTCAGCCCGGACCAGTGGCGTCTTCTCCGCGCCGCTGTGGCCCAACAACCGGACGATCTCTTCATCGCCGGCGACGTCCACCAACGGATCTATGACAACCATGTCTCGTTGCGCGAGGTAGGCGTCAATATCGCGGGTAGGGCGCGCCGACTATCCATCAACTATCGCACCACCGCAGAGATCTTAGGGTGGAGCCTGGGCCTTATCCGCGACGAAAGTATCGACGACATGGACGGGGGGTTGGATTCTCTCGCAGGTTGCCGTTCCGAAGTTCACGGCGACCGGCCGGAAGTATCCGGATTTCCTTCCGAAGATGCGGAACTCGACCACATAGCCGAAACGATCCGCTCTTGGCTCGCGTGCGGCGTTGCCGCTGATGAGATCGGCGTAACCACTCGCACGAGGCAATTCGGTGAGAGTGTCGAGCGGAAATTGCGCGCCATGCGGATATCCACCAGCCTTCTCGCGAAGGGCGCGCCCTCACCGGGAGCAGTTTCCATTGGCACCATGCACCGAATAAAGGGCCTCGAATTCCGCTGCCTCGTCGTCGCAGGCGTCAACATCGAAAGCGTTCCTGCTCTCGCGGCGGTCACTTCCATCGACGAAGATCCGCACTCCCACAGCTTGGGTCTACTGCGTGAACGTAGCCTTTTGTTCGTGGCCTGCACTCGCGCTCGAGAGCAATTGCTGGTGACATGGCACGGGAGCCCGAGCATGTTCCTTAGGTTGGGCAACCGGTAGATTCCTTGGGCTACGGTGCAGGCAGTCGAGTAATCCTGGCCCGGCTGTGAGCTGGCATTTGTTCATAACTGAAACCGCCCATAGGGGTTGACCGGCTAGGTTTCCCGTGAATCCGGGCAGCCCGAGTTCAACTATTCTTCGTTGCCTGATGAAGTTTTTGGAGGTGTGATCGATTTAATGTAATCTCGGTAGGTGTGGTCGTTGCGTGTCCTCCAATCCAGGGTGCCATTTGATTGCACACCTTTCATCACGTTGGCAGCGTCCGATGGGGAGTCGAACAGCTCATCCCTAGTTAGAATGAATCGACCAGGGTCACCGGGGATCAGTACAAGTGTGTCTATGAAGTTCTGTCGTGTGTCGCGATAGCGGGGCGCCAATGAGGGGGTATTTTCACTGGACGCGATTGAACCCTTTTGGACGAGGAAACCGCCACTGCATCGGTAACCGCGTGCAAAAACTCCCCGGGTATCCAATATGAATGTGGGTTCAGAAGCTGGCTTCTTAAATAAAGGTCGGAGGCGTGAAATATCTGGTTCTGGTTGATCCATGCTCCGAAGTGTTTGTTTCAGAAGCCGCTCCGCGGATATCTGTTGCAGTAGTAGTTTTGCGATCCTCTGTTGGTCGTTCACAGGTGTATATTGCTTATCGAGATAGCTGTACACATGGTTGGTCAGCGTTTGTAAAATTAGGCTGGTAATGCGATTTGCCTTCCCGAGCTCGGGTGACCAATCGACATCTATGTGGGCGATCTTGGATGTATCAAGGCTTTTGAATACGGCATGTGCGATGAGCCGGTTGCCGTGAACTGCGACCGCCTTCTTCATTTCGTCGCCCGAGGAGTCGATGCTATCCAGTACCTCATCCACAACGCGAAGCACTTGTATCTTGCGCCGCACCTCTGGCGCAGATGTACGCCAATCGAACAATTGGGTGTAAGGCGCTGATGTTGTCGACTCCCAAAGTTGGCTCATTGCTGTCTTTGCGAGGCGCGAAAGTTCCACAGAAATTGAGCACGCCTGAGCGGAAACAGCCTCCTCGACTGAGAATCCATACTCACCGAGTGGCACGAAATCGGTACTGCGGAGTCGATACGAGCTATCGTAGGCAAGCCGGAATTCTTTCTGCAGCCGAACCTGTTCAGGATCTAATGCAAGGTAGTCCTTTGGGTACACCCTGTTCTGTGAGTTTGCCGTATATGTGACTGTAGGGCCGAGACCTTCGGGAGATTCGGCCAGGGCAATGAAGCGAACAGAAACGCGTGCCTCAGCGACAGCATCGGGCCGTTCTTTCCACGCGCGGTGCGCTTGCGTTACTGTCTGGGCGCCGTTGACAATGCTAACCCCGTCGAAACGAAATAGTGTTCCTTCGCCGGAAGTTCCCGGTGCCTTCGGCCAGTTCTCGCAGAGAATTGTGACGCCGTTATTGAGATACCAGAACTTTTGAGGTTCCTGAACTAACGTTCTATATATCTGCTCGTTGATTTCAGTGGTTCCGAGCGATGTCCGAATGTTGTCGGCGAACAGCTCGGTGCCATGTAGCTCGTACCATCGAGCCAAGGCACTGGCCGAAATCCTTCCATAGAGCGCCTTATAGGGGGATCCGAATTCTCTCCATTCATGAAGTCGTGCTTCGACGGTGGGTGCTGGAGTTTCGGAATCAACGACGACTTGACGATATAGGTCGCTTAAACGCAACTGCCGGGTTGTCACGGTTTCTTTGTCGGAAAGTCGTCTTCGAATAACTGCGTTGACGCTGGAGTCGATGTCTCGGTCGGAAGTCGCGGCAATTACAATCACCACGGTAACTTCCGGGGTGTTTAGGGTGTGATGCAGCTGCTCGAGTATGGCCGTTCCGCGCTTGTTCTCGGGATGGAGCCTTCCCGCCAACAGCGACTCTACACCGTCAATAACCTTGTGTGCTTCGCCAACGTCGATGACTTTGTTGCCGGCGCCATGCCATTTCGCTTGAACCACGTAGATCTTTCTGCCGTCCGGGTCCAGGGCGATGGCATCGATGCCATCGTCCTGGCTTCCGTCCGTTCCGCAGTTAACCGCCTCCGGAATATCGAGGCCTGTCAGGACCCGCACAGCCATCGCGGCAATCCCGCGAGATAACAGTTGTTTGTCGTTTTCTTGACCATCTCTGTGAATATGGTGGAGGTAATCGCGTTTGATGGCGCTTCTCAGGCATTTGATCTGGAGTCTGGAGTCGTATCCCCCGGCAGTCACGATGTAGGAGCGTACCCGATCCGGTAGTAGCACAGAGACTTACGGTCATTAGCGCTCGCTGGGCCCAATCGCTCAAGTTCCGCCGAACGTTGGTTCCAGCTGGGCGCCATGGCCCTGCTGATTCAAGCCTTCGCCTGTGTTGTGGACCGCGGTTGCCGATGGGGCAGGAGTGCGGCGGTAGGAGATCGCCGTGGCTAGTTGATCGAGTCCGCACGGCCGGTCACACGCGATCACAACCTAACCAGCTGCCCTCGCCAGTGCTGATGCCCTACTTGGTAAGAGCAGACGCCCCGAACGCCGGTCGGGTTGCCCGCGACGCCGTGTCTTGCTCGGATTGCTGCCACCGGAACGGAGGTCGCCGAGAACCCGCGGGTCCACAGAGGCCAGATATCTCCTCGTCAGCGCCTCTTAGTGGCCGCGACGAATGCCTTCCATTCAGTGGGCGAGATGACGAGGACCCCAGCTCCCGGGTTCTTGGAATCACGAACTCCTACCGCTCCATCGTCCAAGTGCGCGATCTCGACGCAATCCTTCGTTCCGGTGCTGTAGCTGCTTTTGAACCAGTTCACGCTGGATAGGTCATGCACTTTCGTACTCCTCTGCGATCTCCCGGATCAGGGCCCGGCTGTCCTTGTTGTCCAGGGCTCGGCGCCCGATCTCGGCACGGACTTCACGATACTGGGCGATCTCGGAGGGCTTCTCAAGATATAGGTCCCCGGTGTAGCCCTGCACGTACACCACGGGTGGCGTACTGAGGTCGGCCTTCGGGTGGCGGGGGAACTCCAGTAGCACGAACGACCCGACGATCAGCCCCTTGTACGTGCCGATCGCGGCGGGCACAACCCGGATCGAGACGTTGGGCCGTTGACTGACCGCGTCGAGATGTCGCAGCTGTTCGGCCATGACCGAAGTACTGCCGGTAACCCGGCGCAGCACGGATTCGTCGATCAGTACGTCCATGTCCAACGGATTTCGGTCGTCGGTGAGCCGCGCTTGACGCTGGAGTCCGCCGGCCAGCGTTCGTTCGACCTCGTCGGCGGGCGCGTTGGGCAGTTCCAGCCAGATCAGCGCGCGCCGGTACTCGGGAGTGTGCAGCAGCCCCGGCAGGAAGGTTGTCTGGTACGAGGTGAGCCGGTTCGCGGAGTCCTCCAGGCCGACGAACAGGCCGAAATCCTTCGGGATGGTATCGGTGAAGGCACACCACCAGCCGTTGGTCTTGGTCTCCTCGATGAGCCCGAGTAGGGCCGAGGTCACCTCCGGCGCTGCGCCGTACAGCTGACAGAGCCGTTCCAGTAGCACCGGGTTGAGCCGAACCTGCTGCCCGGTTTCGATCCTCCACAGCGTCGACTTCCCGACCGCAATGGCGGCTGCTGCGGCAGCCATTGTGATCCCAGCTTGCTCCCGTAGCTCCGCCAACTGTCTGCCAAGCAGTCGTCGCGGAAGTGTCGCCCCAACGGTCATCGCCCCTCCTGGCGGTTTCAACTGAAACCAGAATCGCACGCCAGACGAAACCGTGGACGCTTTGTCCGAAACGTTTTAGTTGGAACCTTGCGCTCGGTCTTGCCGTAGGGGTTCCCTGGAAGTCGACCCCGGCACGAGCTCCGAAAACGTTTCGCTGCAGCTGCTTCCAGCGGGCGCTCATCGAGTCCGGGTCCGATTCACCCACACCCCTGAGGAGGGCACACCCGTGTCTGCATTTGTTCATGCTGCCCGCCGTCGGGCGGCCATTGCCTACGTTCGACGCGATCTGCCCGGATCCGGGGCGGATCTTCATGAGCTTGCCGAGCGGCACGGCTACCGGCTCGTGTTCACGGTGATCGCCGATACCGGCCCGGTTCTGTCGGGGCTCATCGTTGCTCAGCATATTTGCGAACACGACGCCGAAGCTGTGGTCGTACCGGGCTTCCAGCATGCCGAAGCTATCCGGAGCTTGGTCACCGACCTGGCCGCGCTCGTCACCCCGATGCAGCTCTATCCACGCGGTTTTCGCTGGCCGGCTGTGGAACCCGGAGGGAGCTGATGTCGGTCTGGGATCTCCTGCTGCTTGTCTTGGCGCTCGCGCTGGTGTGCCTCACGGCGGCGCTGTCATGGACCGGCGATGATCGCTGACCGGAATCGAAGCTCGCCCGCGATGACAGTGCCTCTCGCTCCCGAGCGGCTCGAAAAGGCGATCATCTTTCTCCGGGGTGAAGAAAACGGCCGGGTGTGGCTCGATGCGCTACCGGATCGGATCGCGAGCTACGCCGCCCGATGGGGTCTACGGTTGGAGAGCATCGCTGACAGCGGAGCCATGTCGTGCTGCGTGTATTCGGTCACTGCTGACGGAACGGCTGCGGTGCTGAAGATTCCCGTCGACCAGCAGTCCGGGACCACCGAGATGGCCATGCTTGATCGCTGGTCGGCATCGGGGGCGACGCCGGACATCCTTAACGCTGACGAGGACTCGGGTGTTTTCCTGATGTCCCGGATCGTGCCGGGTGAGATTGCCTGGCCCGTGCACGGTGCCGGCGATTCGAAGCAACTCGGCGAGCTGCTGAGCAGGCTGAATCCTCCCGGGCTACCCGAGCCGTCGAAGCTGAAGGATCTCGCCGATATTGTCTGGATGCGCATCGACTGGGCGCGCGAACGTTTCGCTGACGAACGCTATGCCGATGCCATGGAACGGTTCGGGGCCACGACACATCTGGCGCGGGCAGAGCGAATGCTCGAGCTGCTGCTCAGCACCGGAATCGGGCGGCATGTTCTGCATGCGGACCTGCAGGCGAAGAATATTCTCCAAGGGCCGGGTAGTTGGTACACGATCGATCCGCTCGGGGCGGTGGGGGATATCAATGCCGAGGCGGGGCTGTGGGTGGCGATCCAGGACGGGCCGGTATCGATTCCGGATCGGCTGGGCGAGCTCCGCGCGCACCCGCTGCTCGACGAAAACCGGCTTTACGCCTGGACCTACGTGTTCGCGGTCGCCGAGTATCGTTCCTATCTCCCGGCGTCCGGTGACCGGATGGAGTCATTCGTCAAGGCGGTGGATCCCGCCGAGATCATGAATCGCGTTCAGCCGAATCGGTAACGCCCGCGGATCGGGGTCTATTCGGCCCCTCCTGGTACGGGATGGCTCTGGAATAACGGCCCGAGGAACTCGGCGGAATCCCCGTCGAACGCATCCACCAAGCGCTACGGGCCGAAGGCTGCCGCGAAATCGGCCGACCGGGTTCCACCTGTCCGCTCAACCTGCTGGAGCTCTTCCAGACACCCGGTACCCTCTTCCCCGATTACGCGGGTGAATTCTCCTATCGACCGGGAGATTTCCCGCGCGCCGAACGCCTGCACCACCACACCCTCAAGCTCCCTGTGTGGCACCGCGAACACGACCTCCCCCTCGTCGACCGCTACCTCGACGCCTTCGAAAAAGTCATCCACCACGCCGACCACCTGAAAGGGTGAACCTATGACGAGCCGTATCGAAGATCTCGCCACTGAAGCCGAACGCGACGGCGTCCAGCAACTCGTCGTCGGCGCGGTCGTCGAACACGACGGATGTATCCTGCTGCTGCGCCGCCCCGGCAACGACTTCATGGGCGGCATCTGGGAACTGCCCAGCGGCAAAGTCGACCCCGGCGAAAACCTCGACCAAGCCCTCGCCCGCGAAGTCGAAGAGGAAACCGGTCTCCGGGTCACCGGCATCGGCCGCTACATCGACAGCTTCGACTACCGCTCCGGCAGCGGAAAACGCAGCCGCCAATTCAACTTCACCGTCCACTGCGCCGCCTTCGAACCCATCCGGCTCACCGAACATGACGCCTACACCTGGACCCCACTCACCGAAGAACCCCCCGTGACCCACGCCGTCAAACAGACCCTCACCGCGTATCGAAACGCCGACTGAACGCGCGCGGTCGTCCGTCCGCCTGTTGTGGCGGCAGACTCCCAACAGACACGGGACATTCGTGCATACCTGGTAGGTAAGGCTCCCGTCTGGAATTCACGAGAACTGTCTCGATGCGAATGGTTCCGTTGTGCCGGTGACGGTAACCGGGCCCCATTTTCTCGATGACGGATGAGCTCGTCGCTGCGTTGGTCTGCTTGACGACGACGTCAGGCATCCGGTTGTTCGTGAGGTTTGAGCGAACTCTCGGACAGCTCATGCGCATCAGGCAGGAGCACGGGATGTTCGGGAAGGACCCGCGCCGAGATGCTGTGCACAGCTTCACGTAGATAGGGTGCGATATCGCGGAGGGCACGGTTGACTATCTTCGTGCCGGCACTGTTCGGGAGATCTCGAAGAAAAGCGCTCGTATCATCGATATTCCCCTCGGTGGGGACAGGCGCCCCGGCCGCAACGACGGCGAGTTCGTAGAATGCGACGATCTCGACCCGGATAGCACGTGGATGCTCATCCCGGACGAGGAGGTCTACCGACGCCGCGATCTGGCTATTCGGTTGTCCACCCAGGGCTACGGTCAGTTCGTTCTCGGCTCCTGCCGCCCATTCGGGTATGTCGTCCGGGGTCTCCCATCGTTGTCCGAGGGCCGACCATGTCTCCACTCTGTCCAGGCGAGCGGCGAACGATGTGGGGGCAGAATCCTTACTTCCGCCTGTGCGGCGCTTATCGCTCATCGGTAACCAGGGTGTCGGGCGCTTCGTCGAGCCGGATGGTCATCGGTTCGTCGTCGAGTGTGTCGGCGGGAACGAAGCCCGGCTTGCGCAAGGTTCGGGCCGGGATGCGCCAGGCATACTCGCCGAGGGTGGAGCGGGCGCTACGCCGGGCCTGGTGGTCTTCGACGGTTTCGACGTGAATATCGATCGCGGCTCCGACGGCGTGTGCGTAGCGCAAGACTATGTCCATAGTGGGGTTGCTGCCCTCGATATCGGATTCGAACCTGCTGATTCCGGACCGGTTGATGCCGATCGCCTCGGCTACCTGAGCCTGGCTGATTCCCCGTTTCGTGCGGATACCGATCAGGTCATTGAACAAGCGGCGCCGAGTCTGGGTCAGATCCATCGCATTCCTGACATGACTTGCACTTGTCAAGTCCAGGGGTTGCGTCCTTTTCCGGCGGATCCTCATATGTTGCATTATAGCGCAACATATGAGTCATGTGACGGCGTCAAGGCCGATCATCGCCGTGGAAACGGTGCCCAGGTGTATCCGTGCTCGACGAAGTACCTCTTCAGGTACCGCATGGCCTGTTTGATATCCCGGCGTTGTCGCTCACGGTTTTGTAAGGGACGGAGGCGGCTCAGCTTGCTGTCACGCAACGTCACGCCCACAACGTGGTCTTGGCGGTTGATCGGCTCCCCGAAGTACAGGCGCCATTCCACCTTTCCGCCCCTCCCGGAGGTCTTCAGCTCGCCCAGCCACGGTGGATCCGGTTCGTCCTGTGGTGCGAAGTCGAGTGGGCAGCGATAGTCCTGCGGTTCCCGGTAGCGACTCCGCCCCAGTCCGCCGTGCTCGGATTCCTCGATCTGCCCCTTCAGGTTGCCGTATGCGAAGGGGTCCCGAGCCCGCAGCTCCCTCAGGTTTTCTTCGGCGTCCGGTGTCTGTTCCCAGTGGCACTGGCCCCGGGTCACGCGCTTGCCGTGCGGAAAGGCCTGCGTCATCGGCACCCCCCTCGAAGTACTCGTTGTGGAACCAGTCGCTGAAAGCGACGGTGTTGCCCCCGGACTTGCGGACGCGATCGTGCTTCGCCTTCTGATCGCGACCGGGCACATTCCGAAGGCTTGACACTGTGGGTGATTCAGAGATTCTCGTCCGGTATCGCTTCCTCGATTCCCTCGGTTTCCCACTCCCCATAAGTCTTGCGGCTGCCCTGAACCATCCACGTCTTGCGGCCATTGGCGGCCCGGCCGGTCACGACAGCCGCGGCTGCACTCGGACTCGCGAACACACTGTCCCGAGCGAAATACAACGACTCTCCGTCGGGCGATTGGACGAGCGTCCTATCCTTTTCACACGATGGCTCGCTCCCAGAAATCTTTTCCTCTCTGGTCGTCCGGCCGGGCGTGCTGAACCAGACGGCGCCCAACCATGTCGCCTTCACCGATATAGACCTGTAGCCCACGTGCCGTCCGCCAGGAAAAGACGAACCGACTTGCCAGCGCTCATGGTCGAGACATTACGGGCCGTGCCGATCCGGTACCGGAGACCGGGCTCGCTCAGCGCGAAGTCTTGACTGACGGGCGCTGCCAATCGCCCCCGCCCCCAGCGGCTTTGGTTACATCGGCGGTTACGCGACTTTGATGCTGTGCGGTCCGACGCTGACGGTGATATCGACATGGCCGCCAAGTGCACGTGCGTACCCGCGGAGAGTGTCCAATTCCATCGCCGACAGGTCACCGTTCTCGATCTGCGACACCCGGGACTGCGAGACTCCGAGTGCGGCTGCGACTTCGGCCTGGGATTTGCCCACTGACTTGCGCAGTTCCTTCAGATGATGACCTGCGACGTAGGCATCGAGTCGAGCGGAGGCCGCGGCCCGGACCTCGGGGTTGTCCATCTCCGGCTGAAGGCGGTGGGCGTCTGCCTTGACCTCACGCCAATTACGTGCGGGGCTCATGGCTTCTCCTTCTTCTCGGCGCGATAGTCGGCGTATCGTTCTTCCGCCAACGGAATTGCGCTGTCGTACCAACGTGACCATCGACCGGCTTTGTCGCCCGCTACGAGGACTATGGCCTCGCGGTCGGGATCGAACACGAACAGCATGCGGATCTCCGAGCTGCCGCAAGAACCCGGCCGGAGTTCCTTCAGATTGCGGAGCCGGCTGTGCTCGAGGGTATCGACCAGCGGACGCCCGAGCGCTGGTCCGACGACCGATAGTCGGTCGAGCGCCTGTTCGATCTGGCTAGCAGTCGTGGGATCGGAAACGCAGAGTTTCATATACCAGTCGTCGACCGGTTCCAGCAGCACGATTTCCCAGGCCACGGGGCAAATATAACACAGAGCTAATAGTCGCAGTCTCGACCGGTTTATGCCTGTGGTTCGACATGGTTCCGGCGAGTTGAGCCGAGAAGCTGCGTCTCCGTCGGATCCAGTCCGATCGGTGCGGGCCGCTGGGCTGTCGTGCGTGGTTGCGCCAGGCGCTGGGATAGAGCGCGTAGGGTGTCGGCCTGTCGATCGTGTGCTGAGCAGGTCCGTTGCGACGGGTCATGGCGAACCGCAGGAGGCGAATCTTGCGTGGACTGTCGAGGGTGGCGGCAGGTGTTGCCGTCGTGGCGTCGGTAGCGGTATCCGGGACGGCGTGCGGGCGGGAAAGTGCGGAGCCGCCCCTGGCCCACACTGTGGCGGACACGATGAAAGTCGCTTATGGAGAGCATCCCGACAATTACGGGATCCTGCATCTACCGGAAGGCGAAGGGCCGTATCCGGTGGTGGTGATGGTGCATGGGGGTGGGTGGCTCGAGGATCATGATCTCGGATATTTCGAACCGTTGGCGGCGTCGCTGGCCGAGTCCGGGGTCGCGGTCTGGAATATCGAGTATCGGCGGGTGACGGGGGAGGGCGGCTGGCCGGCGACGCTGGCCGATGCGGACGATGCCACCGAATCCGTCGCGACTGTCGTCCAGCAGGCGGCAGGTGGACGGCTGGACCTCGGGCGGGTGCATCTGGCCGGGCATTCGGCCGGTGGGCATTTGGCGGCGTGGATCGCGGGGCGGCATACGCTCGGGCCCGGGGCGCCCGGCGCGCAGCCGCGGGTGCGTCCGCGGAGTGCGACCATCATGGCCGGGGTGTTCGACCTTGCGCTCGCGGTGCGTAAGGGGCATGACGAGTTCGTCGGCGGGTTGCTCGGTGGGGCGCCGTCGGAACAGCCCGGGCGGTATGCGGTGGGGTCGCCGATCAGGCATCTGCCGGTAGGGATTCCGGTGGTCGCGGTACACGGGACGGCCGATACAGTGGTGGATCCGGTGCAGTCGCGGTCGTATGTGCGGGCCGCGCAGGCGGCGGGTGATCCGGCGCGGTTGGCGATGCTGGACGGGGCCGGGCATGCGGATTTCGGTGATATCGATTCCCCTGCCTGGGCTACTGCTCGCACGATCATTCTCGAGCATGTGACCGGGGCGCATGCGCACCGGTGAGTGTTGACTCGTGTTTGGGGTCGAGTGGCAACTTCGCGCCCTGCCGTTGGTGTGACCCTGTGTAGCCCGGCTGCGCGCTGACATATCATCGCTCTCATGAGTGATCCCGAGATCACGCACCGGGACCTGGAAAGCAGGTCCCGAGAGATTCTGGATGTCGTCCAGACCGGACAGACCTTTATCGTCACCCGTGACGGTCACGAGATCGACCAGCTCGTTCCCTCGCACCGCCGCCGTCGCTTCGTCTCCCGCGACGAGTTCGCGGCGATGCCGAGGACCACCGCGGATATGGACCTCGCGGTATTCCGGGCAGATCAGGACGCCACCGCTGAGGCTTACGCGGACGATCCCTACAACCGCTGAACTTGTTGTACCGGTAGGCCTGTCCAGCTCCCTTATGAGGGCTGACCTGCGCTCGACTGGGACGGAAACAGATGATTTTCGCTGCCTGGACCGGTCATAACCACCAACCGGCCGACGCGAAAGGACGCAGTGAAATGAAACTCATGGTGCACGAATTCCTGACCCTGGACGGCGTGATGCAGGGGCCGGGGGCTCCCGACGAGGACACCAGTGATGGGTTCGAGCGTGGTGGGTGGCAGGTGCCGTTCACCGCGGACGAGGATTTCGGGCGGATCGTCGGCGGGTGGTTCGAGCAGGTGGAGGAGTTCCTGCTCGGTCGCCGGACCTACGACATGATGTTCGAGTACTGGTCGCAGGTCACCGACCCCGGCGATATCGTGGCGACGAAGCTGAACCGGTTGCCGAAACATATCGTTTCGGCCACGCTCGCCGAGCCGGAGTGGCAGAACTCGAGGGTGATCGGCAGGGACGTCGTCGGGCGGGTGCGGGCGTTGAAAGAACGTCCGGGTGGGGAACTGCAGGTACACGGGAGCTGGCAGTTGGTGCGCACACTGCACGAGGCGGGGTTGATCGACGAATATCGGCTGATGGTGTTCCCGGTGGTGGTCGGGCCGGGGAAACGGTTGTTCGACGAGCATTCGCCGGCGTCGGGGTTCACGCTGGTCGACAGTGCGGTGACGGAGTCGGGGGCGGTGTATCAGGTGCTGCGACCTGCCGCGTTCCAGGCGGGGCGGTATCTGGTCGAAGGGGGTCGTGAGGTATCCGAGCTCGGGTGAGTCCGTGGTCCCGGCAGTCGTTCCGCGGGCAGCCCGGCGATCGCCGACGGCTCCTCGACCGCGCGGCCGCCGGATATCCCGTGCCGGTGTCCGGGCGGGGCTAGAATCAGTGGCCGTGTCACCTGTGCGGCGCCGGATTTCTCGGCGTCCAGTTGCTCGAATTCGTGCGAAACCGATCGAGACCGGACAGGGAAACCATGACCACATTCCGCGCTGTGCGTGTTGCGTTGTTCGCTGTGATCGTTGCGTTGACCGCGGCGCTGGGGGGTGCGATTCCCGCGGCCGCCCAGTCGTTGCCGACCGTGGTGCTGGTGCACGGCGCCTTCGCCGATTCCACCGGCTGGGACGGGGTGGCTCAGCGGCTGCGCGGACAGGGGTACCGGGTGCTGACGCCCGACAACCCGTTGCGTGGGCCCGCGCACGACGCGGCGGCTATCCAATCGGTTCTCGACACCGTCGAGGGGCCGGTGGTGCTGGCCGGGCATTCGTACGGGGGATTCGTTATCAGCAATGTGCACGACCCGGATGTCGTGTCGCTGGTGTACGTGGCGGCGTTCGCGCCGACGCAGGGTGAGATCGCGCAGCTGGCACTGGACCCGATCCGGTTCCCGGGCAGTCAGCTGCTGCCGCCGACATTGCAGGTGGAACTGGTCGACGACCCGCAGGGGCCGATGGGCCGCAACCTCGACGGTTATATCGCCCCGGATCGTTTCCACGAGGTGTTCGCCCAGGATGTCGACGATGCCACCGCCGCCCAGATGATCGCGCATCAGCAGTCGATCGCGATTGCCGCGAATCTGGAACCCTCCGGCCCGCCGTCGTGGGCGGGGGTGCCGAGCTGGTATCTGGTGTCGGCGCAGGACCGGGTCATCCCGCCGTCGTCGCAGCGGTTCATGGCGGGCCGGATGGGTGCGCAGACGAGCGAACTCGAGGCGTCGCATGCTTCGCTGGTGTCTCGCCCGGACCAGGTCGCGGCTGCGATCACTACGGCGGCCGGCTGACCTATCCGAGGCCGGGACGGCCTCGGCAGCGTCGATTGTCGTCTCTGCTGCCGGACCGGATCGTCGGCTGCCGGGGCGCACAGCCGACCGACTCGACGTTCAGCACATGGATCTCCGTGTCCATCCGGGGGTGGGCCGCGAGGTTCAGAGCAGATCGTCGAGGACAGTGGGTGCGAGTCCCAGGGCGGTCGTCATGCCGATACCGGAGGTCACCGAGACGACCCGAACCCCCGATGCGGGGGTGGCGACGAGGAAATCGGTTTTCGGGGAATCGGCGTAGATTCCGCGCCAGCGGCGGCGGACGGTGAGCCGGTCGACGCCGAACAGGCGAGCGCCCTCGCGCAGTACCAGATCCGTCACCGACTCCTCGTCGAAGGGGAGATGGGTGCGGCTGTAGTGGTGGGTGTCGCCCAGGACGATGGCGCCGTCGGGGCGCTGGGTGAACATCAGGTTCATCACCACCTCGAGGGTTTCCGGTGCGCGGGCGGTGATTTCACGGCGAACCTCGGCGGCCGATTCGGTGGTGGCGAGGCCCCCGTAGCGGAGCATCGAGTAACCGGTGAGGACGGCGGGGGCGATACGGATGTCGCCGGGCGGGTCGGCTTCCAGCATGTGCAGTTTGCAGCGGCGGACCTCGTACTCCTCGGCGAGGGCGGGGAACAGGCGGTCGATATCGTGGCCGGAGGCGTGCACGATCGCCGTCGCGGGCAGGTCGCCGCGGGAAGTGTGGACGATGCCGGGGGAGATGGCGCCGGCATGGGTGTGCCAGTGGAAATCGACACCGTTGGCGGCGAGCCAGTTCGCGAGCGCGGGAACGGCAGCCCGGGGGTCGACCCGCAGGTCCAGCGGTAGGTGCGCGCCGCCGAGTATTTCGCTGCCGGGGTGGGCGGTGGGCAACGATTGCTCGACACCGGCGCGGTCGAGCAGGCGCACCTGGTCGCGGCCGCGTTCGGCGGCGAATTCCTCGAGGACTCCCATCTCGGCGGTGCTGCGGGCCACGACCAGGGTGCCGGCGCGGACGATCTCGAAACCGGCTTTCTCCGAGAGGCTCAGCCATCTCTCGCGGGCGGCCATGGCGTAGTCGAGGGCGGTGCCGGTCTGCGGGGTGGCGCAGAGATGGCCGAAGTTTCGGATCGACGCGCCGACCGCGCGGGCGTCGCGTTCGACGACCGCTACTCGCAACCCTCGCTCGACCGCGTCGACGGCATGGGCGAGGCCGACGATGCCGGCGCCGACGACGGCGAGGTCGACCGGTTGGGCCGGCAGGGTGGGTGATGCGGGTGGCGGGGCGGCTGTCATGCCAGGAATGGTCGCAAGGAGGCTGTCGCTGCTCAAGCTCCGCGCACAACTTGTCTATATAAGTTCATCCATAGTTTTACCAGGATAATGCCGTTTCCGCTGGGCGGGCGCGGCCGGAATCGTATACTTGTCCGATCAAGTTGCGATTCCAGCTGCGACCGAGAGGACGATGTGGCCGTACCGCTGCACGCCCGCGTTTCCGCCGAACTCCGGGAACGGATCCAGCGCGGTGCCCTTCCGCCCGGGGCGTCGTTGCCGTCGGAGGCGCGGCTGTGCGCGGAGTTCGGTGCGTCCCGCGGCACCGTCCGCACCGCGCTGGCGACCCTCCGGCGCGAAGGGCTGATCGCCGGCGGACAAGGTCGCCCGCCCGTGGTGCGTGACACCGCGCTCGGGCAGCCGTTCGAAAGCATGCTGTCGTTCACCGCCTGGGCTGAGCGGATCGGGAGAACGCCGGGTCAGCATACGGTGGAGGTCGCGCGGCGCGGAGCGGGCGCGGCCGCGGCCGCCGAGTTGGGGATCGGCGAAGGTACGCCGGTGGTCGAAGTGCTGCGAGTTCGTTCGCTCGACGGCGAACCCGTCATGCTGGAACGTGCCACCTTCGTGGAACCGGTAGGCCGGCTGCTGTTCGATTTCGACCCCGACACCTCATCGATCTACGCCCACCTCGCCCGGCAGGGCGTCGACTTGCATTCGGCGCGGCACACCATCGACGCGCTGGCCGCCGACCCACACGATGCGACGTTGCTGGGTATTGCCCCGGGATCCCCGCTGCTGCGGGAACGGCGCCGCACCTCGACGGCGGCCGGCGAACCGGTCGAATACGGCGACGATCGCTACCGCCCGGACAAGGTCACTTTCACCATCGACAACGCCCGCCCGGCCGCCGCGGGTACCTCCCACGATGTGCGGGTCCTGAAACAGGCGGAATGAGTCGAATCTCCGCGGTTCCGTATCGCGGCCGACCCGCCGGTTCCGGCACGTATCCCGCTGTGGTTCTTACGTTTCGGTGCGCGGGAATATCGGTTGGCGGCAGAAAGTCCGGCAGCGTTTGTGCGGTCCGGGCCCGCGCCGCACACTTGCCCCCGGTAGACCGAAACGCCCAGGGAGGCAACATGTCCGAGCAACTCATCCAACTGCCGACACCCGGTGAGTCCATCCTCGAAACCCATGAGCGCATCCTGCGCGCGGGGGAGATCGTGCCGATCGAACTGCCCGGCGGGGTACCCGCATGGATCGCGGTGAGTCATCGCGCGGTGAGCGAAGTACTCGACGACAAGGTTTTCGGTAAACATCCGGCACACTGCCCGGCGCTGCGGGACGGCACCATTCCCGCCGACTGGCCGTTGCGGGCGCTCACCGATGCCGAGCATATGCTCAACCAGGACGGCGCCGAGCACCGCCGGCTGCGGCAGACGATCAACAAGGCGTTCACCCCGGCGCGGATCGCGGCCCTGGAACCGCAGATTCAGCGAATTGCCGACGAACTGATCGGCAACTTCCCGGCCGGGGACGAGATCGACCTCATCGCGAACTACACCACCCCGTTGCCGGTCCGGGTGATCTGCGAACTGTTCGGGGTGCCGACCGATGAGCAGCCGCAACTGAAGAACTGGACGCTGGCCATTGTCTCGGCCACCAGCACCGGCGAAGAAGCGCAGGCGGCCATGGCGGCGATGGGCGGGTACTTCGCCGAGTTGCTGCAGCGCAAACGCGCCGAACCCGGTGACGACCTCACCTCGGCGCTACTGGCGGCCAACGAGGAGAACGAGCTCACCGACGCGGAACTCATCAGCATGCTGTGGCTGGTGATCGTCGCCGGGCACGAGACCACAGTGCATCTGCTCGGCAACGCGGTGGTGGCCCTGCGGGAGTTCCCGGAACAACTCGCCCGTGCTCAGGCGGAGAACCGCTGGGCCGATGTGGTGGAAGAGGCGCTGCGCTACCGGTCTTCGGTGGTGGGCGCGCTCATGCGGTATCCGCTCACCGATGTGACCGTGGCCGGTGTGCCGATCCCGGCCGGCAGCCCGACGCTGTGGCACGGCGGCATCGGCCGCGATCCGCTGCGCTACCCGGACCCCGAAGTGTTCGATATCGACCGTGAGCACAAAGACCAGCTCTTCTTCGGCCGCGGACCGCATTTCTGCCTGGGCGCGCCCCTGGCCCGGCTGGAAAGCCGGATCGCGCTGGCCACCCTGTTCACCCGCTACCCCGAACTGAGCTTGGCGGTGGACGCGAAAGATATCGAGTACACGGTGCAGATCAGCACCGTCGGCCCGGTCGCGCTGCCGGTGCGGCTGGGGCCCGCCGCGTAAGTCGGGCGCGGGGTTTCACGCCCGTTGCGCGGCGGTCTCGCCGCGGCGGCGCCGCCCGGACACCCCCGGTGTGAGGCCCAAACCTTACATGAAAGCGGCGGCGGACCACTCGTCGTAATCGGCGG
>NZ_JARWOV010000305.1 GCF_029868855.1 Nocardia carnea
CGCCCACCCCCTATCCAAAAAAAAACAATCCACTCAACCCGGCGGGGGGGCGGGGGGGCGGGGGGCCCCCCCCCCCCGACATCGAACTCGGCACCGGCCCGGCTACAGCGGCATGAGGTGGTGTTTCCGCGGGCCGTGCCGGACGGACTTGTCGCGCAGCAAGCGCAGCGCCCGGCGAATCTCCAACCGGGTCTGCGACGGTTCGATCACCGCGTCGATATATCCGCGTTCGGCCGCCGTCCAGGGCGTCGCCACCGTCGTGTTGTAGAAGTCGATCATCTGCTGCCGTAGTACCGGACGCTCCTGGTCGGAGACGGCGGCGAGCTGCCGGCGCTGGGTGAGCCCCACGGCGGCCTCGGCGCCCATGACGGCGATCCGCGCGGTCGGCCAGGCGAGATTGATATCGCCGCCGAGCTGTTTACAGCCCATCACCGCGTAGCCGCCGCCGTAGGCCTTACGCACCACCACGGTCACGATCGGGACGGTGGCTTCGACCACCGCGTAGAAGAACCGGCCGCCACGTTTGATCACGCCGATCTTCTCCTCCTCGACCCCGGGCAGCACACCGGGTGTATCGACGACGAAAACGAGCGGGAGCCCGAAGGCATTGCACAGACGGATGAAATGCGCCGCCTTGTCCGAGCCGCGGGCGTCGATCGCACCGCTGGACACCAGCGGCTGATTGGCCACCACACCCACACTGCGGCCGTCGACGCGGGCGAAGCCGGTGATCATATTGCGCGCCGACGCATCACCCACCTCGTGGAAATCGCCGTCGTCGAAGATTCGCAGCAGGACGTCGTACATGTCGTAACCGGCGCGATCGGAATCGGGGACGATCGAATCGAGTTCACGATCGGTTTCGGTGAGTCCGGGTTCGATCCCGGGATTGACCAGCGGCGGCCGGTCGAAGCAGTTGGACGGCATGAAGCTCAGATAGCTGCGCACCCATGCGAATGCCGCTTCCTCGTCCGCGGCGACGTGGTGGATATTGCCGTTGTACGCCTGATTGTGGGCACTGCCGAGTTCTTCGAGTGTGATCTCTTCGCCGGTGGTCTCCCGGATGACATCCGGGCCGGTGACGAACATATAGGCGGATTCGGTCGCGACCAGCACATCGGTGTTGATCGGTGAATAGACCGCGCCGGCCGCGCATTTTCCGAGCATCAGCGAGACCTGCGGCACCACCCCGGACAGGCCCAGCTGACGCCGGCTCATGGCGGCGTACCAGGCCAGCGAGGTGACTGCGTCCTGCACCCGGGCACCCCCGGAATCGTTGATCGCCACGAACGGGCAGCCGATCTCGGCGGCGAGATCCATTGCCGCGGCGACCTTGCGGCCGAACATCTCGCCGACGGAACCGCCGAACACCGTCTGATCATGGGCGATGACCACGACGGGGCGGTCGTCGATTGTGCCGTGCCCGGTGACGACGCCGTCGCCGTAGAGGCTTCCCGGATCGCCCGGTTGCCGGACCAGTGCGCCGATCTCGACGAAACTTCCTTTGTCGAGCAGTATTTCGATACGTGCACGGGGGCTGCGGATACCCTTGGCGGCCCGTTTGGCGACGCCCGCCGGGCCGGCCGGTTCGTACGCCACCGCCAGATTGTCCCGTAGTTGTTTCAGTTTCCCTGCGGTCGTCGCCTCCACTGTGTACGCCCTTCGTCGTCTCGATCGAGCTCTCGATATCGCGGTACCGGGACGACATTAGTTTCGGGACAGCCGTTTACAGCGCAGTGCCGAAGAAGAGCGTCCGGCATGTCGTGTACTGCATTACTGCACTGGTGGGCTCCGCAGCCGGAATTCGGTCCACGTCGACCACACGGATGAGTCCAGTACTGCCCGATACGACTTCCGGGAAGAAATGGCACACAGCCGCAGGGAGCCGCGCACGCGAGCCATACGCTTGCGGACCACAGTCGCCCTGATCTGTATCCACGCACCGTGGGCAGAGACCGGCGAGTCGGCGTCATCGCGGCTCGCGGCTCCCGGTGCCGCGAATCACGACGCCGCCGGCGGAACACGGCCGTAGGCACTGTCGGCTTGCACCAGGCGGGCGAGTATTTCCGGCCCGGAGCCGCCGGTCAGCGCGGCCGGTGGGCCGATATCGGTGATCCGGCCACCGTCCAGTACCGCGATCCGGTCCGCGCGGTCGAACTGGCTGCGCAGATCGTGACCGATCCACAGAACCGCCGCATCGGTCGCCCGACGGTAATCGTCGAGGTGGTCCAGGATCAGGCCGGCCGTGGGTTTGTCCAGCGCGGTGGTCACTTCGTCGCACAGCAGGATCCGAGGCCGGGCCAGCAGGGCCCGGGCGAGGGCGGCCCGCTGGAGCTGTCCACCGGACAGCCCGGCGGGCAGGCGGGCCGCCTGCGCCTCGTCGATTCCGAGGTCGGCCAGCAGCGTGGTCGCGGCGGACCGTGCCTGCGTCCGGCTCATACCGCGCAGCCGGATTCCGGTGGCCGACACCTGATCCAGTACATCGCGGTGTGGGTCGAACGAGGCCGCGGATTCCTGCCAGACGTACTGGATGTGGGCGATCTGATACCGGGTCCGGCGGCGCAGTACCGGGAGTGATTCGCCGTCGGCCCGGATATCCCCGGCCACCGGCCGGGCCAGTCCCGCGATACACCGGGCCAGCGTCGATTTGCCCGCACCGGAGACGCCGATGAGGCCGAGCATTTCGCCGGGATACAGATCCAGGTCGATATCCCGCAGGATCGGGGTGCGCCGTGGGCCGGCTGCCAGGCCGCGGACCCGGAGGGCCGGTGCACTGCGCGTTTCCCGCCGCGGACCGGCCAGACCGGCGGGCGCGGGTCCGGGATCGGGTTCGGGTTCGACGAGCCGGCCGCCGCTGACGAACAGTGTGCGGTCGCTCAGTTGCTCGACCACATGCGGGTCGTGGGTGACAAGCAGTACGGACTTGCCCGCATACCGCAGGTCCCGTAGCGCGGTGAGCAGCGCGGACCTGGCCAATGAGTCCAGGCCTACGGTGGGCTCGTCGACCACCAATACGTGCGGCTCGCACACCAGCACCTGTGCGAGGGCCAGCCGGGCCCGTTCACCGCCGGAGAATTCGAACGGGTACTTCCCCAGGACCCCGTCGCGGTCGCCGGTACCGATCGCGACGGTCGCCAGCATCCGCGTGACCCGATCCCGGCGTGTCGCCGCGCGCAGCCGGCCGCCCCCGGCGCGCCGGTGTTGCAGTGTCACCAGTTCGCCGAGCGCCGCCCCGATCCGCCGCGCCGGATTCAGCGTGCCCGCCGCGTATTGCGGCAGGTAGCCGATCCGCAGGGCCGGTGCGCGGCGGATGGCACCCGACACGTCGATGCCAGGGCGGTCCACGCCGGCAACGGCCGCGGCCAGGGTGGTTTTACCGGCACCGGACGGGCCGAACAGGGTGAGAATCTGTCCCGGCCCGAGATCGAAATCGATGGCACGCAAGACCGTGCTCGGACCCGCGCGAGCGCTGAGGTTACGCACCGAGATCAAGGCGTCAGCCATCGCGGCCCACCCGGCGGGTGGCGTCCACGGCGCGGGTGCGCGGATCCGACAGCAGATCGTCGACCAGCAGATTCGTCCCCACCGCCAGCAGCACGATGAGCGCTCCCGGTAGCGCCACCGACCACGGCGCGATCATCAACGCATCCTTGTTGGCCGCCACCGAGACCGCCCAGTCGGTGGACGTGGTGTCGAAACCGAGGCCGAGGAAGTTCGCGGACGCGAGGAAATAGACGGCCGCGGTGAAGCGGACGCCCATATCGGCGGCGATGGGCCGGGCCATAGCGCGCACCGCGTACCGGCCGTACCGGTAGCCACGACCCTCGCCTTGCATACGCAGCGCGTCCATCACCGGCCCGTGCACGATCCGGACTGCCGCCATCCGGACGAACCGCGCGATGGGCGCCACCAGGGCGAGCCCGATGGCGCAGGCGATCGCCACGGCCGACCCCTGGGTGCGCAGGGCGGCCACCATGATGAGCAGTAGCGCGGGGATGCAGAGCAGCACGTCCACCGGCCGCATGAGCAGATCGTCCAGCCACCGGCGAGGCGCGGCGGCCGCGGAAACCCCGATGACGAACCCGGCGAGGTAGGACCCCAGCACGGTGAGCAGCCCGACCGTCACGAATGTCTGCCCGCCGGTGAGCGCGGCCGCCAGCACATCCCGGCCCAGCCGGTCGGTCCCGAACGGCGACCACGGAGACGGCCCGAACGGCGCCATCCGCTCGGCCGGCTCGCCGTGTGCGAGTAAGGGGCCGGCCAGTGCGAACAGCAGCGGTATCGCGATGCAGGCCACGTACATCCACCGCCGCGCCGTCATATCCGCACCTGCGCCGCGGCTTCCGGATTCAACCGGTACCCGGCCATATCTATCGCCGTGTTCACGACGACGGCGATCAGGCCGGTGATCGCGACGATCGCGAGGATCACCGGATCGTCCCGGTTTCCGATGGCAGCGATGAGCGTGGTGGCGATACCCGGTACCGCGAACACCGCTTCCACGATCAATACTCCGGACAGCAGACCGTCACCGGTGCGGCCGAGTTCCTGCATCGCCGGCGCGAGCGCATTGGGCGCCACATGCCGTACCAGCAGCGATGACCGGGGCACTCCGAGCCGCCGGGCCTGCGCGATATAAGGCTGGTCCACCACGTCGACCACGCCGGCGCGGACCAACCGGACCAGCGGCGCGGCTACGCGCGCCACCGTGACGATCAGCGGAAGCACCAGATATTCGGGCCGTTCCAGCAGAGTCGGCAGATCGGCGCCGAGGAAGGTCGCCGGCAAGAGGTCGAGCCGTACGGACAGCACTGATACCAACAGGACGGCGAGGACGAAATCGGGGATCGAATCCAATCCGATGCTGATCGAGGTGATCAGGCGATCGGTCGCCGACCCGGGCCGCAGTCCCGCCGCGAAACCCGCGAGCACAGCCGCGGGGACGAGCACGAGCAAGGCCGTCACCGCCAGCAGCCCGGTGACCAGGAACGGGCCGGCGATCACCGATCCGACACTCGCACCGTTGGCATAGGAGGTACCGAGGTCGCCGCGCACCGCATCGCCGAGCCATTCGGAAAATCTGGTCGCCGGCGAAACATCGAGGCCGAGCAGATGCCGGGCGTGCTCTTGCTGCGCGGCGCTCAGGACGGTGTTGTTCTGCACATCGGCGGCATCGCCGGGCAGTAGCAGCGACAGCCCGAAAACCAGTACGAGCAGCACACCCAGCTGCCCGAACCCGATCCCGGCGCGGCGGACGAGCAAGCGCGCGGCCGGCCGGGTATCCGATATCACCGGCCGATCACCGGATCGCGACCACGACGCGGTCGTCCCCGTACTGCCAGACGGTTCCGGCCTCGGTGAATCCGGCCTCGACCGCGAACGCGAGATAATCGTGGACGGTGGGCCGGTCGTGCACCGCATGCTCGAATCCGCCGTCCCGCAACCGGACCAGTTCGGTGAGCTCGGGAGCGGTCTCCACCGCCGACCACCAGTCCGCCCAGTCCTCGGCGCCCGCCGTACCGCAACGTTCGGCGCGGCGGGCGGTCAACGCCCGGCCCAGGGTGTCCAGGCGCGGGCCGGCCGACCCTTCGTACAGATGGTCGCCGTCGACGAACACCCCGCCGGGCGGGAGGGCGGCGGCGCAGGTGCGGATCAGTGCCCGGAGGGGTTCGCGGTTCATCCAGTGCAGTGCAGTGGTGCTCACGAACGCGTCCGGAGCGCGGTCCAGGTCGAGGGCTGCGGGCCAGCCGGGGTCGCGCAGATCGGCGAATACCGTGCGCAGGCGGTGCGAGCCGTGGGCGGCTTCGGCGAGGGCGAGCAGGAGCGGGTCGGCATCGACGCCGACCACGCGCGCACCGGGCAGCCGGGCCAGGAGCCGCTGGGCCAGCGTCCCCGGGCCCACCCCGAGATCGACGATCAGCGGGTCGGGCCGGTCGAGCAGATCGGTGAGCACATCGCCGATCACCTCGAACCGCAGCTCGCGATCGGGCATATACCGTTCCTGCTGGCGGTTCCAGCGTTCGAGCCAGTAGCGTGCTCGTGCCGGATCCAGATTCGGCGTCATCGGGCACGCACCTGGTCGAAGCGGGCCCATTCATGCGAGTTCGGAACGGCCGCCGGCAGGTCCGCGAACCGGTCACCGCCCGCACTGTTCCAGTTGGTGGTGCCGAAGAAGACGAACCCACCCCGGTCGTGCAGTATCTCGTGCATGGTCCGGTAGAGCGCCGCACGACCCTCCGGGCTCCGGGTGGCCTGAGCTCTGGCATAGAGCCGGTCGAACTCCGGGTCCGACCATTTGGTGCGATTCTGCGGCGAGTGGCTCAGCAGCCGGGACGCGAAATGGTTGGGTATCGGTAACGGCCCCGACTGCCCCATCGTGAGGTGCCCGGTCTCCAGCGCATCGGTGTAGTAGGTGTCCTTGGACCCCAGCACGACGTTCACCCGAACCCCGCAGGCTGCGGCGTGATCGGCGAAAAGCCTTGCCGTCTCGAGGAAACCGTAGGCCACCGGCGCGGTGAACAGGTCGAACGAGAGGTCGCGAACGCCGGCGCGGCGCAGTAACCGGCCGGCCTCGTCGGGGTCGTATTCGTGCTGCGGGAGGTCGGCGTAGTACTGGTACCCCTTGCCGAACACGTCGTTGCCGATCTCGCCGTGCCCTTCCAGCGCCACCTTCAGCAGTTCGGCCCGGTCGACCATCCGCATCATCGCCCGGCGCACGTCCGGGTTGTCGAAGGGTGGACGGTCGGTTTTCATGGCGAAGAAGTAGATACCGCTGTTCGGTGTGGATACGAGCGTGGTGCCGGGCCGGCCTTCGAGGGTCCGGGCCGCCGAGGGGGTGAGGTTGTCGGCGTAATCGATCTCCCCGCTCTGTACCGCGTTCACCCGGGCATCGGCCTCGGCGCTGACGATCCGCAGCTCACCGATTCCGGGGGCACCGGCCCAGTAGCGCTCGTTGCGGGTGGCGGTGAACCGGCGGCCGGCGGCGAAGGACGCGAATACGAAGGGCCCGGTGCCCACCGGCCGACGGAAATCGGTGGCACCGTCCTGCACGATCTTGGTCCCGTAGACCGAGAGAGCGATCAGGAATTCGAAAGACGGCTCGTTCAGCGCGATTTCCACGGTCCGGTCGTCGATCGCCCGGCAACCGGACAGATCGACCCCATCCAGTGCGGACGCCGCGATGAACGGGCGCTGCGGTGCGGGGCCGAGCACCCGGGACAAGGTGTAGAGCACATCGTGCGCGGTGAATTTCTTCCCGTCGTGCCATTGCGTATCGCGCAGCGCGATCCGCCAGCGGGTGCCGTCGGCGTTGGGCTCCCCCGACTCCGCCAGGCGCGGGATCGGCGTCATCGCCGAATCCACCTCGAACAACCCGTCGTACACCGCTTTCATCCGGGCTTCGTCGATGAACAGGGTGTTCACCCCCGGGTCGATCCCTTCCCCCGCGCCGGATCCTTGAAAGGCCGCGGTGAACGTATCGGAGGCGGACCCGGATCCGCTCCCGCACCCGGCCGCCAGCGCACCCGCGGCCACCGCGCTGCCCAGCAGGAACGACCGGCGATTCAACTCCGGTGGACCACCGCGCATATCCGACTCCCGTCGCATCAGGGCACTTCACGCGACACAGATATGCGAAACCGGCCGCGCACAGGCGGCTGGTTCGGCGCATCGATCAATACCCACGTGATCATGACCGTTCAGTACTTCATCCGCAGGTATCTGGCTTCGGTTCCGGTAGGAACCTCACAGTTGCGGGACAGCCCCGGACTCGCACCGGTCTTCCCTGCGGACCGCGCCGACATTACCGAAGTGCAAGCCGCGGAACCATACCGCCGCCGCGGCCGACACCTCCGGATCAGCGCGCGCGACCCCGGGCGGTACAGCGGCCGGGCGCTTCGGGCACCACATATTCTGTGATCCACGACATGTGATCCAGGCCGCGACCGGCCAACGTTTGCCCACCGACGCCACGGGTAGTCAACCAAGGGAATGCTCTCGTCGTGGTCCAGCCCTCGGGATGGTGCGGGGAGGGGGCGGAATGGGCAACAGGTGGCTAGGAGAGTCGGGTGTCGGTAGTTCTCGTGCTTCAGGCACGCGGTCTCGGTGAGCTGCTCACCGCTGTTCCGGCGTTGCGTGCCCTGCGACGGGCCCGGCGCAACGATCATCTCGTCCTCGCCACCCCGCACCGTCTGCGTCCGATGGTCGAACTGATCGCCCTGGTGGACGAGATGGTGCCGATCGCCGATCCACAGGGGTTGCGCTGGGACGGACCGCCACCGAAGCTCGCCGTCAACCTGCACGGCGACGAGGCCACACCGATCGTGGAACTCGCCAAGACCGGCGCCGAACGTATCCTCACCTACCGCAATCCGGCGTTCCCCGAGATTCCCGGCCCGGCCTGGCACGACGATCGGCATCCGATCGACCGCTGGTGCCATCTGCTGGAATTCGACGGCATCGGCGCCGACCGGCGCAATCTCGGGCTGGTACCGCCGGTGGCCACCACGAGCCACCGCGACTGTGTGGTCGTGCACGTCGGCGCGGGCGCCGCCGCGCGACAGTGGCCGGCCGATCGGTACGCCGCGGTGATCCGGCATCTGCTGGTACTGGGCCACGAGGTGGTCCTCACCGGCGACGAAGGCGATCGCGAACGCGCCCACGGCATCGCTGCCCGGGCGGGGCTGGCCGGGCACCGGGTGCTCGCCGGTAACCAGAATCTGATCGAATTGTCGGCCACTGTGGCCGAGGCTTCGGCGCTGCTGTGCGGCGATACCGGTGTCGCGCACCTCGCGACCGCGTTCGGGACGCGCACGGTGCAACTGTTCGGTCCCACCTCCCCCGCGCAGAGCGGCCCGCCCGGGCACCTGCTCAACCGGCACGAGGTGCTGTGGGCAGGCCGGACCGGTGACCGCGAGGGCACGGCGCCCGATCCCGGTCTCCTGCAGATCGGTGCCGCCGAGGTGATCGCGGCACTGGACCGGCAGCTGAGCAAGCGCCGCTCCGAGGCCGGGGTGACCGGCGCCGCGTATCGCCGGGTGGGCTGATCGCACATACGGCGCCGGCCGAGCGAGTCGCCCGTTCTCACACGCGTCCGCGCGCCTCGCTCAGCGCGGCGGCGTAGGCGGCGAGGGCGCTCGGCCAGAACTGCTCCAGATAGTCGCGGGCGTCCCCGAGGCCGCGCGGGTCGAGCGAATAGAGCCGCCGGTTGCCCACCGGGCGCACCATCACCAGGCGCGCTTCGCGCAGTATCCGCAGATGCTGCGATACGGCCGAACTGCTGATCCCCACCTGTTTCGCCAACTCACCCACCGAGCGCGGCCCCGAGGGCAATGCTTCGAATATCGCCCGCCGGGTGGGGTCGGCGAGGGCGATCAGCGGCGCAACTCTGTTAGCGACCACTCATACAGTGTCTCCATCGGGCAACCCCTCGGTCAAACCCCCACCGAATGTCTCATTTGCGCAGCTCGACGCGGGAAATTCCAGGCTTCGTTACCGTACGGTTATAAGCGACCTGGGCTTATGCGCCGAGGGTGACGGTAGCCACATGCTTGCTGACTCGGCATGCAAGTCCCCTAGCTTGTAACTCATGCCCGTGACCCTTCCGTTACCTCTCCGCAAGCTCACGGTGCCGTCGATCGGCCGTCGTCGCGTAACGACGCAGGTTGTCGCCACCACGACTGCGCTCTGTGCCGGTTTCGGCCTCCTCGCCGCAGGGGCGGATTCCGATAACGAAACGATCAAGAACGTGGCGGCCACCGTGCCCGCGCAGGCCGCCACCGAAGCACCCGCTGAGCAACAGGCCCGCTCCCACGATCCCGCGGCCTGGGACCCGAACAAGCCCGCTGCGGACAACCAGCCCGTCGCGTTCCCCTTCCCGCCTCCGCCGCCGCCGCGGCCCACCACCGTACGGCCCGTCGACGCCATCGTGAGCTCCGGCTTCGGCCCGCGCTGGGGTGCCAACCACTTCGGCATCGACTTCGCCGGCCAGCAGGGTGTGCCGATCCGCTCGGTCACCGACGGCGTGGTGATCGAAGCCGGGCCGGCCACCGGTTTCGGCCTGTGGGTGCGCGTCCAGCAGGACGACGGCACTGTCGGCGTGTACGGCCATATGCAGGACATCCTGGTCCACGTCGGCCAGCCGGTCCGGGCCGGCGATGTGATCGCCACCGTCGGCAGCCGCGGCCAGTCGACCGGACCGCATCTGCACTTCGAGGTGCATCAGCCGGGTGTGGGCAAGATCGACCCGCAGCCGTGGTTCGCCGCGCGCGGCCTCGACGTCATGAACTTCCCGGGCTGACCCTACCCACGACCCATACCGACGGCGGGTAACGGTACCCCGGTAGCGGAACCACTCGGTCCCGCAGCGGGACGCACCGAGTGAGGTGCCGTTCCTACCGTCGGTTCATGTCCGCGTCATCACTTCCCGGCGGGCCGGAAATCTCCGGCCGCCCCACAATCTCCGATCTTCGTCGGGTGATCGGGCGCCTGCACCGGCCATTGCTGCTCTGTACCGCGGCGATGGCCGGTCTGGTGTTTTTCTGCCTGGTCGCCATGGTTTTCGACGATCGGCGGCTACTCGGCGAATCGGTATGGCTCAAACCGATGAAATTCGGGCTGGCCTTCGTCCTGTACACGCTCACCCTGGCCTGGCTGCTCTCGCTGCCCCATAAAGGACAACGTTTCACCTGGTGGCTGGGTTTCGCGTTCGCGGTCACCGGAATTGTGGACGTGGGATTCGTGGTTCTGCAGGCCGCGCGCGGAACATTCAGCCATTTCAACACCGAAACCGATGCGGTGAACGAAATCGGGCAAATGGTCTTCGCCTCCGGTGTTCCGGGTCTTTTCGTTGCGAATCTGCTGATCGCCGTGATCGTTTCGATACGGCCGGGCACCGATCGGCCGACCGTCTGGGCTGTTCGCGGCGGGCTGGTCATGGCCGTGGTATCGATGGCACTCGGCTACCTGATGGGATTCACCGGCACCCAGCTGACCCGCACCGCCGACGGCCGGCTGGTGGAACTGGCCGCCGGGCATACCGTTGTCGACCCGGAAACCCGGGCGGCCGTGGGCGCACCGGATGCGGTCACCGGAATGCCGATCACGCACTGGAGCACCCTCGGCGGTGACCTGCGGATCCCGCATTTCGTCGGATTGCACGGAATCCAGGTCCTACTGGGCATCGTCGTGCTGCTGGCGTGGTACGCGCAGCGGTCCTCCCGGCTCCGCCCGGCCCGCACCCGCAGCCGGCTGGTCGGCGTGGCGATACTGGGCGGGGGTGGTCTGCAGGCGATCACGTTCTGGCAGGCGATGCGCGGCCAGTCGCTGATTCATCCGGATTCCGTCACACTGCTCGCCGTGCTGGGGCTGGTTCTGCTGGTCACGGTTCTCACCGCGGCGATTCTGCACGCCGCGCCGGCAGAACCGGTGCGGGGCCGGCCGGCCGGCCGGAATCCGGCACCACGGAAGCCGGTCCCGCGGAATCCGGTCACGGCTGCCACGGCCGGGGTCAGCGCAACCGTTCGGCGTCCCGGGCCAGTTCCACCAGCACCGCGCTGAGACGCGCGAGCTCGTCGCTACCGGCCCCCTCGTCGATGGCCGTCGCCACATCTTCGGCGGCGCAGCGTGCCGCGAACCAGCGATCCGCGAGGGCGGTGGCTTCGGCGGCGCTGAGCACCACCGAATCGGCGGGGATACCAGTGCCCTTCACATTGTTGCGGTGCTCGTACGCGCGCTGGCGGCAGGACTGCCGGCAATACCGGCGCCGCCGCCCCGCTTCCGTATCAACGATTTCCCGACCACACCACAGACAGGACTGCAACCGGCGCGACATGACCCGACACCCTAATAGGCCTTCTCGCAGCAGCACACACCGCACACCGCGCAGAGTTCCCGCGCCGACGCCGTACAATTACAAGGCTCTCCCGAACTGGGAACGGATCGACCCTCACGAACGTTGACAGGAACAGGGCGCAAAGCCGCCACCGGCACGAACCGCGGGTTCGTGTGGCGGGGACGGCTCGCAGACGTGACCCGAACGGTCGGCGGAAGGCAACGGCCGGCGACACGCGAACCCACGAGGTTCGCGACAGCACAACCACAGGGGTCAACCCACCGGTTCGCCCCGGGCGGGTTCCGGTGCACCGCAGCGGATACGCCGAGAGGTGTTTTCCGATCCGGTGATCGGGAACCAGCAACCGGGAACCCGCGGACCTGCGCGCGGTAACGCGCCGACAACACAGAGAGGACCTGTACAGATGGCAGATCGCGTACTCCGGGGCAGCCGGCTCGGAGCGGTGAGCTACGAAACCGACCGCGACCATGATCTGGCTCCGCGCCGGATCGCCCGGTACCGGACCGACAATGGTGAAGAATTCGATGTCCCGTTCGCCGACGATGCCGAGATCCCGCCGACCTGGCTGTGCAAGAACGGCCAGGAAGGTGTGCTGCTCGAAGGCACCTCGCAGGAGGCCAAGAAGGTGAAGCCGCCGCGCACGCACTGGGACATGCTGCTGGAGCGGCGCAGTAAAGAAGAGCTCGAGGAGCTGCTCAAGGAGCGCCTGGAGCTGCTCAAGACCCGCCGCCGGGGCTGAGCCACAGCTTTCGGGAGTCTCGGTTCGGGCTTTGCCCCGGACACCGGCTGACAAGGCCGTACCCGCCGGACGATCCGGCGGGTACGGCCTTTGTCGTTTCGCTGGCGGAGCCGGCACGGCACCACCGCAGGGTTCAGCGGCTGGCCACCCGGCGGTAGCGCAGCAGCGCCAGCGGTACGGCGATCAGCAGAATCACCACCGAACAGATCACGGCGTATTCGACGCAGTGTTCGGCCGGCCATCCGGTCGGCGCCTCGAACGTCGGCGGCGCACTGTTGTCGAACAACTTCCGGCCGGTGGCCGCCACCGCGGTGATCGGGTTCCATTCGGCAATCGTGCGCAGCGGCCCGGGCAGGGTCTCCGCGGAGATGAACGCCGAGGAGATGAACGACAGCGGGAACAGCCAGATCAGGCCCGCGCTCTGCGCGACCTCCACATTCGGGGCGAGCAGGCCGGTGAGCGCGCCCACCCACGACATGGCGAACGCGAACAACAGGATCACACCGTAGGCGAGTGCGGCATCGGCCACACTCCCCTCGATGCTCCAGCCGACGATATATCCGCAGATGGTCATCACCAGCAGACTCAACATGCTCACCACAAGATCCGACAACGTCCGGCCCATCAGCACCGCCAGCCGCGACATGGGCAGCGCGCGCATCCGGTCGATGATGCCCTTCTCCAGGTCACCGGCCAACCCGACGGTGGTGAACGCGGCACTGAACGCGACCGTCTGCGCCATGATCCCGGCGATCAGGAATTCCCGGTACTCACCGCCGCCGAGGGAAGCCCCGAAGACATAGGCGAACAGGAAGACGAACATCAGCGGCTGCACGGTGGCAGTGACCAGCAGCGTGGGCACCCGCATGATGGTGAGCAGGTTGCGATGCGCGACGATCGCACTGTCGCGAAAGACCCGCAGCCGGGGCTCGGCAGATTTCGGGATCCGGTGCGAGGCGGGAGCCTGTTCGGTATCCGCGGTGTCCTCCTCGGTCCGGTCGGTGGTTTGGGTTTTCTCGACCGCCACTTCTGCGGTGCTCACGACATGATCTCCTCAGGTACATCGCTGGTTTCCGGCTCGGTATCCGGGTTCGCCGGAGTGCCGGTGAGGGACAGGAAAACGTCGTCGAGGCTGGGCCGGTGCACGCGGGCATCGACGGCCAGCACATCTGCGTCGTCGAGGCGGCGCAGCGCTTCGACCATGGTGCGGGAACCGTCGGCGACCACCACCGACACCTCGTCGACACTCGCCTCGTGCGCGGGTTCGCCGAGGCCGACATCGGCGAGCACCCGCAGGGCGGGCGCCGGATCCTGTCCGGGTGCCAGGGTGACGGTGAGGCGGTCCCCGCCGATCGAGGATTTGAGTTCGTCGGACGAACCGCGGGCGATGACCCGGCCCTTGTCGATCACCGTGATCTGATCGGCCAGCCGGTCGGCTTCCTCCAGATACTGGGTGGTCAGCAGAACGGTGGTGCCGTCGCGCACGAGATCACCGATCACCCGCCACATATCGGTGCGGGCCCGCGGGTCCAGGCCGGTGGTCGGTTCGTCGAGTACCACCACCGGGGGCCGGGCGATCAGTGCGCCGGCCAGGTCGAGGCGGCGGGTCATACCACCGGAATACGTTCCGGCGCGACGGTCGGCCGCATCCTCGAGCCCGAACTGGCCCAGCAGTTCCCGGGCCCGGGCGGCGGCGCTTTCGCGGCTCATTCCGTAGAGCCGCGCGACCATGCGCAGGTTCTCGTAGCCGGTGAGATTGGCGTCCACCGCCGCGTACTGGCCGGACAAACCGATCAGGCGCCGGGCGGCCGCCGGATCGTGCAGCACATCGACCCCTGCGACCCGCACCGTTCCGGCGTTGGGCCGCAAGAGCGTGGTCACGATACGGACCGTGGTGGTTTTACCGGCGCCGTTGGGTCCGAGCAGACCCATCACGGTGCCGGCGGGTATTTCGAGATCTACATCGTCCAAAACGCGGACCCGGCCGTAGTTCTTCACCAGGCCGGTGATCTGTACCGCGGGCTTCACTGAGCGTTCTCCTTCGTTTCGGTACCGGGCTGGGGGCGCGTTCTCCGCGCGCACGGTTATGTGCGCAGGTGCGCGCGGAGGTGTTCGCGCAGTACGGGTCCGATCACCGCGAGGGATTGCGCCGTGGTCATCTCCGCGTGAGTGCATTCGATGTCGTGGGCTGTCACCGCTCCGGTGACGTATTGCTGCCACGCGCCGGGGTGGCGGTCCGGTGCGGCCCGGTTCACCGGATCGGTGGCGGCGGCGAAGAACAGCAGGTCGCCGTCGAATACGCCGGGCCGGAACCCGTTGGCCTGCACCGTGCCGTCTGCGTAGCCGGCGTAGAGCCGTTCCAGATGTTCGAGGGTGAGCGCCGCGAACGGTCCCGGCCGCGAGCGCAGCATTTCGGCGGCCTCGGCCAGGGTCGGCTCCGCGCCGTCGACCATGAGGTCGCCACCGAATTCGCCGAGGATCTCGGTGATCGTCGGCATCGCGTGTTCGGCCAGATCGTCGGAGAGCCGGTAGCTGTCCAGCATGGTCAACGAGGCGACTTCCTCGCCCTGTGCCTGCAGCCGGACAGCGATCTCGTGTGCGATGAGACCGCCCAGCGACCAGCCGAGCAGCTGGTAGGGCCCGTGCGGCTGCACCGACCGGATATGGGTCAGATAGTGCTCGGCGACCTCGGCGATCGACCCGAACCCGGGTTCGCCCGCCGCCTGCGGCGCCTGCAGTCCATATACCGGCTGATCGGCGGGCAGTTCGGCGAGCAGTCCGGCGTAGCACCAGGACAACCCGATGGCCGGATGGATACAGAACAGCGGGGCACGGCCCGATCCGGAATCGGGTCGCAGCGGCAGCAGCGGTGCCAGCGCGAGATCCATCGCAGCGCTCGCGGTGCCGTCGCCGAGCCGGGCGGCCAGGGCAGCCGGGGTCGATTCACCGAACAGCAGTTGCATCGGCAGGTCGAGTCCGGCATCGCGCGCCTGGGCGACGACCTTCGTGGCGAGCAGGGAGTTGCCGCCCAATTCGAAGAATCCGTCCGCGGTGCCGACCCGTTCGACTTCGAGCACATCGGCGAAGATCTCGCACAGGTCGGCTTCGATGGGGTTCGCGGGGGCCCGGTATCCCTCGACCGCGGAGAACACCGGCTCGGGCAAGGCCGCCCGATCGAGTTTGCCCACCGGGGTGAGCGGCAGCCGATCGATCAGCATGATCGACTGCGGAACCATGTAGTTGGGTACGAATTCGGACAGGTGCGCGGTCAGTTCGGCCGCGGTGGTGCCCGGTGCGGCCTTCACATACGACACCAGCGCGGTGGCACCCGCCGGGGTGCGATGCCCGGCGGTATACGAGAACTCCACCGCCGGATGCCGGCTCAGGGCGGCGTCTATTTCGCCCAGTTCGATCCGGAATCCGCGAATTTTCACCTGGTGGTCGGTCCGGCCGACGTACTCGATATCGCCGGGGCCGCCCTCGGCACCGGTCCGGATCCGGACCAGATCACCGGTGCGGTACATCCGTTCGCCCGGCTTCCCGAAGGGGTTGGCGACGAACCGCTGCGCGGTGAGACCGGGGCGGTCGTGATAGCCGCGGGCCAGCGCGCCGCCGGCGAGATACAACTCACCGGTGACGCCGAGCGGGGCCGGTCGCAGCCGGGAATCCAGCACCATCGCGGCCACCCCGCGGATCGGTTCCCCGATCGGGATCGGACCCGCCGGCACCAGCGGTGCCGAAACCACCGTGACGATGGTGGTCTCGGTGGGACCGTAGACATTGTGCAGGTTACGGCCCGGCGCCCAGCGGGCCACGACCTCGGCCGGCAGCGCCTCACCGCCCACCAGCACATGCTGGAAATCGGTGATACCGGTCGGATCCACGGTGGCCAGGGCGGCCGTGGTGATGAAGGCATGGGTGATGCGTTCGGCGATCAGGACCCGGGCCAGTTCCGTTCCACCCACCACACCGGGCGGGGTCAGCACCAGGGTGGCGGCGCCGCCGAGGGCGAACAGCAGATCCAGCATGGCGGCGTCGAAACTCGGCGTCGCGAAATGCAGGATACGGCTGTCGGGCCGGACGTCGAACCGCTGCGCGGTTTCCGCCGCGAAGTTCGACAGACCCCGATGGGTGACGACCACGCCCTTCGGCGTACCGGTGGACCCGGAGGTGTAGATGACGTAGGCCGGGTTGTCCATCCGCAGCGGGCCGTTCCGTTCCGCGTCGGCGACCGGTGCGCTGGACGCGTCCAGCACCTCTTCCCGGAAATCGGGATCGTCGAGCGCCAGCCACTGGACTTCGCCCACGAGTTGCGGCCGATACTCGGCGAGTGTGAGCCCCAGTGCGGCACCGGAATCGGTGAGCATATGGCTGATCCGGGCAGCCGGATAGCCGGGGTCGACCGGAACGAATGCCGCACCGGTCTTGGTCACCGCCAGCACCGTCGCCACCGATTCCACGGTTCGCGGAATACCCAGCGCTACCAGCGTTTCCGGACCGACACCGTAACCGATGAGAACCCGCGCCAGCCGGTTGCTCCAGCGGTCGAGAGCGTCGTAGGTGACCTCCACACCCGCCGCGGCCAGCGCGACCGCCCGCCGGTCGACCGACGCCGCCGCCGCGAAGACCTCCGGCAGGGTGACGGGCTGGTCCGAATCGGCCCGGCACAGCGGGGCCAGCGCCGACCATTCCGCCGGTTCCAGCAACTCCAGATCGCCGATCACCACGGCCGGATCGGCCGCGATCGCGGCGAGCAGCCGGACGAGGCGGCGGCCGAGCCGGGCCGCGGTCGGTTCGTCGAACAGGTCCGCGCTGTAGTTGACCGCGACGGCTATACCGTCCGGTGACCGATCCTCGCCCCGGCATTCGGTGAGCGTGAACTGGAGATCGAATTTCGCGATACCCGCGTCGATATCCAACGCCTCGATACTCAGGCCCGGCAGCTCGAGTGCGCGCACCGGCTCGTCGCGGACCGACAACATCACCTGGAAAAGCGGGTGATGCGATTGCGACCGCACCGGATTCAGTACCTCGACGAGCCGTTCGAACGGCAACTCGGCGTGCGCGAAGGCGTCGAGATCGGCTTCCCGCACCGTATCGAGCAGTTCGGTGAACTGCCGGCCGGAATCGACCGGGGTCCGCAACACCAGGGTGTTGACGAACATACCGATCATCCGGTCGAGCTCGGGACGACCGCGGCCCGCGACCGGAGTACCGACGGCGATATCGCCGGAGCCGGTGAGGCGGTGCAGCAGGACCGCCAGTGCGGCGTGCAGCACCATGAACACGCTCACGTTGTGGCGGGCCGCGAGTTCGCGCAGGTCCCGGTGGGCACGGGCGTCGAGCCGTTCCTCCACGGTGCCGCCGCGGTAGGACGGAACCGGCGGACGGGGCCGGTCGGCGGGTACGGCGAGGAGTTCGGGCAGCCCGTCGAGCGCATCGCGCCAGTACGCGAGCTGACCGGTGATCACCGAGTTCGGGTCGTCCTCGGCACCGAGCAGTTCCCGCTGCCACAGCGTGTAGTCGATGTACTGCAGCGCCTCGGTATCGGGACGCGGCTCGGCACCGAGGCGCACCGTCCGGTACGCCTCCGCCACATCGGCGGCCAGCGGTTCCAGCGACCAGCCGTCCATCGCGATGTGATGTACGACGAGAACCAGGATGTGATCGTCCGGCGCGACGACGAACAGTCCTGCCCGCAAGGGGATCTGGGTGGACAGGTCGAAGCCCGGAGCGATGAATCGCTCGACAGCGGGACGCGGGTCGCCTTCGGTTGCCGGGGTCTGCAGTTCGACCGCGGCGCCGGGGAGCTCGCGGACCAGCTGGACAGGTTCCCCGTCGATCTCCGGGAACACCGTGCGCAAGGTTTCGTGCTGCTGCTGCACCGTGTGCAGGGCGGTCGCCAGGGCTGTCCGGTCGAGCGGACCGCGCAATCGCAGCACCACCGGAACGTTGTACGCACCGGGGGTTGCCGCCGGATCGGAACCACCGAACCGGTTGAGGAACCACAGCCGCTGCTGGGCCGCGGACAGCGGAATCCGTGCCGGGCGCTCCCGGCGTTGCAGCGCGGGTCCGCTCTCGCCGGCGTTCTCGCCGTCGAGCCGGGCCGCCAATTCCGCGACGGTGGGCGCGGTGAATACCGAACGCACCGCCAGCCGCACCCCCGTGGCCGCCTCCAGCCGCCCCACCAGCTGGGTCGCCAGCAGTGAGTTGCCGCCGATCTCGAAGAAATTATCGCCGGTATCGGTGACGGGGGCGTCCACGAGTTCGCCCATGACGTCAGCGACCAAGCGTTCGGTGGCGGTCTGCGGGGCCCGCCCGGCGGATCCGGTGGGCAGTGCCTGCGGTTCGGGCAGCGCGGCGATATCCAGTTTGCCGACCGGGGTCAGCGGGATCTCGTCCAGCAGGGTGAACGCGGTCGGCACCATATGCCGGGGCAGCCGCTGCGCCAGATATTCGCGCAATTCCTCGGGTTCGGGCCGATGTCCGGTATCGGCCGGATGCACATAGGCCACCAGTCGATCCACCCCGGCCACCCGGCGCACCTCGGTATGGGCGAAATGCACGGCCGGATGGGCGGCGAGCGCGCCGGTGATCTCACCGAGCTCGATCCGGAACCCACGCATCTTCACCTGGTTGTCGCTGCGGCCCAGATAACGCAGGTCACCATCGGTGGTCCAGCGGACCACATCACCGGTGCGGTACATCCGGGCCCCGGCGGGCCCGTACGGGTCGGCGACGAACCGTGCCGCGGTGAGGCCGAACCGTTCGTGATAGCCCTGGGCCAGCCCGGGTCCGCCGATATACAGCTCACCGGGGACACCGGTGGGCACAGGACGCAGGCGTTCGTCGAGGACCACCGCCCGTACCCCGCGGATCAGCGAGGCCAGGCCGGCGGGACGTTCCGGCGCCACCGGGGTCACCGAGACCACGACGGTGGTTTCGGTGGGCCCGTAGGCGTTGAACATCCGCCGGCCCGGCGCCCAGCGCGCCACCAGTTCGGGGCCGACGTGTTCGCCGCCCACCATCAGGCCGCGCAGCCGCGGCAGCGGCCACCGGTCCGGGTCGATGGTGGCGAGCGCGGCCGGGGTGATGAAGGTATGCGTCACCTCGGCGCGGGTCATGAGTTCGGCCAGTTCGTCGCCGCCGTACACCTCGGGCGGGACGATCACCATGGCGGCACCGGGACCGATGGCGAGCAGCAGGTCCAGGACCGCGGCGTCGAAACTCGGCGACGAGAAATGCAGCGTTCGCGCGCCCGGGTGGATGGCCAGCCGGTCCCGGAACTCGTCGGCGAGATCGGCGAGCGAGCCGTGGGTGGCGGTGACGCCCTTGGGTTTACCCGTGGACCCGGAGGTGTAGATCAGGTAGGCCGGATCGGTGACCCGCACCGGGCGGACCCGGTCGGCATCGGTGACCGGATCGGCCGGGACGCCGGTTTCCCGCCGCCCGGCCGGAGTGTCGAGCAGCAGCCAATCGATATGGTCGCCACCCGCGGCGCGCAGTGTCTCCGCATGCCCCGCGCGGCTGATACCGACGGTGCAGCCGGAATCGGCGAGCATATGCGCGACCCGTTCGACGGGATAGTTCGGATCCACCGGAACGAACGCGGCCCCGGATTTGGCGATCGCCAGCATGGCGGTGACCGAATCGGCGGACCGGGTGAGCCCCAGCGCGACCCGGTCGCCCGCACCCAGGCCACGCCGGATCAGCGCCCGCGCCAGCCGGTTGGCCCGGCGGTCCAGTTCGGCGTACGTGAGTACGGTGTCCTCGGCGAAGAGCGCCGGGCGGGCGCTGTGGGCGAGGACGGTCGAGGCGAACAGACCCGCCAAGGTGCGCGGGATCCCGGGCACGGGACCGCGTGCGGGGCTGTGGGTGGCGCGTTCGGAATCGGTGCGCGTATCGATATCGCCCACCGCGATATCGGGTCGTGCGGCCACGGCCGCCAGCACACGCAGGAACCGATCGGCCAGGGTGTGCACCGTGGCCGCATCGAACAGTTCGTCGGCGTAGACGAATTCGAGTTCACCGGCTTCCAGATCGCCGGCCTTGAGTTCGAGGTCGAATTTGGCGCGGGCGATATCGAGCGCCGCCGCGTCCACCGCAAGACCGGGCAGCTCCAGCGTCGGCACCGGGGTGTCCTGCACGGTCAGCGCGACCTGGAACAGCGGATGCCGGCCGGTGGCGCGCGGATCGTTGCCCAGCGCCGAAACCACCTGTTCGAAGGGGATATCGGCGTGGGCGAGGGCGGCGAGTTCGGTATCCCGGTCGGCCCGCAGCAAATCGGTGAACGATCCGGCCGGGTCGACGTCGGAACGCAACACCAGGGTGTTGACGAACATGCCGACCAGCTCGTCGAGCCGCCGATCGGTACGCCCGGCGACCGGGGTGCCGATGGCGATATCGCGGCCACCGGTCACCGAACGCAGCAGCACGGCGAGCGCCGACCGCAGCAGCATGAACGGGCTCACGCCCTGGGTGCGGGCGAGTTCGGCGAGTGCCTGCCGCATCGGTGCCGGGATCGTGTATCGCACCGTGCCCGCGGTCTGCTGTGGTTCGGCCGGACGAGGCCGGTCGTAGGGCAGGGGCAGTTCCTCGGGCAGTCCGGCGAGCCGATCACGCCAGTAGCCGAGTTGCCGGGCGGCGAGGCTGTCCGGATCGGTTGCGGCACCGAGATGTTCCCGCTGCCACAGGCCGAAGTCGGCGTACTGCACCTCGAGCGGGCGCCACTCGGGCCCGGCGCCGGCAGAACGGGCCTGGTAGGCGAGGGCGAGGTCGCGGGTGAGCGGTCCCAGCGACCAGCCGTCGGCGGCGATATGGTGCACCACCACTCCCAGCCGGTACCGGTTCGCACCGATCCGCAGCAGAGTCGCGCGCAGCGGGGCACCGGTGGTGAGATCGAAACCGGTGGTCGCCGCCTCGTGCAGGGCCGCGGTGGCACCGGCCGGATCGGTATCCCGGACTTCCAGGGTGGGCAGCGCCCAGGTGACCGGCAGGATCCGCTGCTGGGCACCGTTTCCGTCATCGGGGTAGGCGGTGCGCAACACCTCGTGCCGCTCGACGATATCGCCGAACGCCGAACGCAACGCCGCCACATCGAGGGCGCCGTGGATATCGAGTACGAAGGCGATGTTGTAGGCGCTGGATTCGGGGGCGAAGCGATTGAGGAACCACAGCCGCTGCTGTGGCAGCGACAGCGGAAGGCGTTCGGGCCGCGGATCGCGGGCGGTCAGCGGGACGCGGACCGTCACCGGAGTGCGGGTGACGTGTTCGGCCAGGGCGGCCACGGTCGGGGCATCGAAAATGGTCCGCACCGGCAGATCCACCCCGAAACGGTCGTACAGACCGCCCACCAGCCGGGTGGCCAGCAGTGAATTGCCGCCGAGATCGAAGAAACCGTCGTCCACGCCGGTGACCTCCCGGCCCAGCACTTCGGCGAACACCTCGGCAACCCGCCGCTCGATATCGGTTGCCGGCGGCCGTGAGGTCGCGGTGGGACCGGCGAAGACCGGTTCCGGCAGCGCCTTGCGGTCGAGCTTGCCCGAAGGGGCGGTGGGGAATTCCGGCAGCACAGTGACGGCATCGGGGACCATATAGCCGGGCAACCGGCCGCGCACCGTCGCCCGCACCCCGGCCGGGTCGATGCCTGAATCCGCGACGATATAGGCCGCGAGACGTTGCCGCCCCTGCGGATCCGTATGCACCACGGTCAGCGCGCGGCGCACCCCGGGGTGGGTACGCAGGACGTGGTCGATCTCGGACAGTTCGATCCGGAAGCCACGCAGTTTCACCTGATCGTCCGCGCGGCCCAGGAACCGCAGCCGGCCGGAGCGGTCGGCCACGACCAGATCACCGGTGCGGTACATCCGTTCGCCGCGGCGGCCGTAGGGGTTGGCCGGGAAGCGGGCGGCGGTGAGCGCGTACCGCCCGTGATATCCGCGGGCCACACCAGGGCCGGACAGATACAGCTCGCCGGGGGTGCCGGGAGGTACCGGACGCAATCGGGAATCGAGGACGAAAAGCCGCATACCGCGTACCGGATGGCCGAGCGGTACCGGACGGTCCGGACGCATGGGGCCGGACATGGTGGCGGCGACGGTGGCCTCGGACGGACCGTACATATTGTGCATGCGGTACCGGTCGGCCCAGGTGGCCACCAATTCGGGCCCGCAGGCCTCGCCGCCCACCATGACCGTCTGCAGCCGGTCCAGACCGGCCGGATCGACGGTGGCCAGCGCGGCGGGCGTGACGAACGCATGGGTGACCCGTTCGACCTGCAGGAAGCCGGCGAGTTCGCTACCGCCGTAGATCTCCGGGGGCGCGATCACGACGGTCGCCCCGCAGGCGAAGCCGAGCAGCAGTTCCAGCACCGACGCGTCGAAACTGGGTGAGGAGAAATGAAGTGTGCGTGCGGCCGGGGTGACCCCGAACAGGTAGCACTGTTCCGCGGCGAACGAGGCCAGCCCGCCATGGGTGACGACCACGGCCTTCGGCGTGCCGGTGGATCCGGAGGTGTAGATCAGGTAGGCCGGGTGGATGGTACGCACCGGCCGGATCCGGTCCGCGTCCGTCACCGGCGCGGACGACACTGTGGCGCAGGCGGATTCCAGGTGCGGATCGCCGAGCACCAACCACTTCCGGACGGCGCCGGACCGCTGCGACACCACGTCGAGCTGTTCCGGGCCGGTGACCCCCAGCAGCGCACCGGAATCGGTGAGCATATGCGCGATCCGGTCGCGCGGGTATCCCGGATCGACCGGCACATACGCCGCGCCGGTTTTGGCGACCGCCCAGATCGCGGTGATCGCGTCCAGCCCCCGGGGCAGTGCGAGGGCGACGACGGTTTCCGGGCCCGCCCCCTGCTCGATCAGCAACCGGGCCAGGCGATTCGCCCGCTCGTCCAGCTCCCGGTAGGTGGTATCGCGGCCGCGGAAGCGCACCGCGACACCGTCCGGGTCACGGACCGCGGACCGGCCGAGAAGTTCGGCCAGCGAAACCGGCGGTTCCGCCGGACCACCGGCCAGCGGTACGAGATTGCCGTATTCGCGCCGGTCCAGGACATCGATATCGCCGACCGGCCGCCGCGGCGCGGCCACCGCGGCATCGAGTACCGCGACGAACCGCCGTGCGATCGACTGCACGGTCCGCTCGTCGAACACATCGGTGGCGTAGCCGATTTCGGCGTGCAGCTCACCACCGGAGTTGTCGTCGTGTACCTCCAGCTGGAGGTCGAATTTCGCGATATCTGCGTCCAGCGCCAGGATCTCGGTGCGCACCCCGGGCAGGTTCAGATCGTATTCACCGGCATTGTCGTAGGACAGCATCACCTGGAACAGCGGATGGCGCGCGCCGGAACGCTCCGGATTCACCACCTCCACCAGCCGCTCGAACGGCACATCGGCGTTGGCGAAGGCATTGAGATCGGTTTCCCGCACGATATCGAGCATCCGGTCGAAATCGGCGGCAGGGTCGACCTCGGTACGCAGGACCAGGGTGTTGACGAACATCCCGACCAGCTCGTCCAGCGCGGGATCGCTGCGGCCCGCTATCGGCGTGCCGATGACGATATCGGTACTGCCGCAGATCCGGGACAGCAGTGCCGCCAATGCGGCATGAACCACCATGAACATGCTCGCACCGCGGGTGGCCGCCAGCTCCGCTGCCGCGCGGCGGGTACCGGCCGGGATGGTGAACGCGACCCGGCCGCCCTCCGTGGATCGGTACGCCGGCCGCGGCCGGTCGAGCGGGAGGTCGAGTTGATCCGGCAGGCCGGCGAGTTCGGCGCGCCAGTGGGTGATCTGGCGGCTCAGGGCGCTGGCCGGATCGGATTCCTCGCCGAGCAGCTCCCGCTGCCACAGCGCGAAATCGGCGTATTGCACCGGCAGCGGGGTCCAACCGGGCTCCCGGCCCGCGGCGCGGGCGGTGACCGCCACGGTGAGGTCGCGGACCAGTGGCGCCACCGACCAGCCGTCGCCGCAAATATGGTGCAGCACCAGCACCAGCACATGGCAGTCGGTGTCGACGGAATACAGCCCGACCCGGAACGGGAACTCCGTGCGCAGGTCGAAGGGCCGCGTGACGAATTCGGCGGCCAGTTCCCGGACTCCGCCGGCGGCGACCTCCACCGGCTCGAGCGTCAGCGGTACCTCCGCCAGCGCGTGCACCAGCTGCTGCGGGCCCGCACCCAGGTCGGGGAAGGTGGTGCGCAGGCTTTCGTGCCGCTCGAGCACATCACGCAGACCGGCGCGCAGCACATCGATATCGAGGTTGCCGTCCAGCTGCACGGCCAGCGGCATGTTGTAGGCGGCGGCGTGTTCGGCGAACCGGTTGAGAATCCACAGCCGCTGCTGCGCCGGGGAGAGCGGAATGCGTTCGGGGCGGTGCACCGGAACGAGTCGCGGGGAGGTGAGATCCGGTTCGCGCACGGTGAACCGTTCGGTGAGCGCGGCGATACTGCCGGCTTCGAACAGGTCGCGAATCGTCAGGGCGGTCCCCAGCGCGGTATTGATCCGCGCGACCGCCCGCGCGGCCACCAGCGAATTACCGCCCAGTTCGAAGAAACCGTCCTCGATACCGACCTCCGGTACACCGAGCAGTTCGGCGAAGGTCGCGGCCAGTACCTCTTCGACCTCCGTGCGCGGCGCGGTCCGCACGCGGTCGCCGGTGGGTCCGGGCGCCGGCAGTGCGGACCGATCGATCTTGCCGTTGCTGTTGAGCGGTAGTTCGGGTAGCGGGGTCACCGTCGCGGGCACCATATATCCCGGTAGCGTGCGCGCCAGCCGGGCCCGCAGCTCCGCGGTATCGAGCGTCTCGTCACCGCGGACCACCACATAGGCGGCCAGCTGATCGCCCGCCGGGGTCGCGTGGGTGATGCAGACCGCGCGCGCGATCCGCTCGTCGTCCAGCAGCGCCGCCTCGATTTCGCCGAGCTCGATCCGCAGACCCCGGATCTTCACCTGGAAATCGGTGCGCCCCAGGTATTCCAGGACGCCGCGGCGCGTATCCGCCTCCGCGAGCTGCCAGCGTGCCAGATCTCCGGTCCGGTACATCCGCTCCCCGGCATGGAAGGGGTCGGCGACGAACCGTTCGGCGGTCAGCGGGGCCTGCCCGAGATACCCGCGGGCCAGCTGCACACCGGACAGATACAGTTCGCCCACCGCACCGGGAGCGACCGGGCGCAACGCCTGGTCGAGCACATAGGTCCGGGTGTTCCACACCGGTGAACCGATCGGGACGACGTCCGGATCCGGCGGGCACTCCCAGTAGGTCACGTCGACCGCGGCCTCCGTGGGACCGTACAGGTTGTGCAGCTGCGGGCCGGGCAACGCCGCCCGGAAGTCACGAACGGTCGCGGGCGGCAACGCCTCCCCGCTGCAGAAGACACGGCGCAGCGTGCCACAGTCGCCAACCTCGGTATCGGTGACGAAGACCGAGAGCATGGACGGTACGAAATGTGCCGTGGTGACCTGTTCGTCGCGGATGAGCCGGGCCAGATAGGCGGGATCCCGGTGACCGTCCGGCCGGGCCACCACCAGCCGGGCTCCGGTCTGCAAAGGCCAGAAGAACTCCCAGACCGAGACGTCGAAGGTCGCCGGGGTCTTCTGCAGCACCGTATCGGTGTGATCGAGCGGGTATTCGTGCTGCATCCAGCGCAACCGGTTCACGATCGCGCGGTGGGTGACGCCGACGCCTTTCGGGGTCCCGGTCGACCCGGAGGTGTAGAGCAGATAGGCGAGATGATCGCCGCGCAGCGGTACGGTCCGGTCGCTGTCGGTGATCGGCGCCGGGTCCCGCTCGGACAGGTCGACCGTATCGACGGTGATCGCCGCGATGATGCCGGGCAGGGCGAGGCCGTCGCGGGCCGCGGCCAGCAGCGCGACGGGCCGGGCCCGATGGACGATCTTTTCCAGCCGCTGGACCGGATGTTCGGGGTCCAACGGCAGGTAGGCAGCGCCCGACTTGATCACGGCATACATCGCGACCACCAGGTCGAGACTGCGGCGCAGGCACAGAGCCACCACCTGTTCCGGGCCCGCTCCCTCGTCGATCAGCAGCCGCGCCAGCCTGTTCGCGCGGGCGTCGAGTTCCCGGTAGGTCAGCGCCGTGCCCTCGAATCGCACGGCCTCCGCATCCGGGGTGCGCGCCGCGCGATCGGCGAAAACACTTGCCAGCGTGGCCGGTTCCACCTCGGTGGCAGTGTCGTTCCAGGTATGCAGGACCTGCCGATGTTCGGTCTCGGTGAGCGCGGTCAGCTCCCGCACGGGGGTATCCCGATCGCCGGCCAGGAAACGATTCAGGAAGTCCAGGTAGCGCCGCCGGTGGGCCGCGACTTCCGCCTCACTGTAGAGCTGCGGGTTGGCCTCGAAATCGAGATGGATCCCGTCCCCGTCGCTGTTGTAGAGGTTGACCGAAAGATCCTCGACCGGCCCCGTCGCCAGAACGTGCACGGAGACGTCGAGGTCGGCGAACCGCAGCGGCCGCGCGAAGAGCATGATGTTGATCATCGGGCCGAAGAATCCGCGGGTATCGCGGTCGTAACCGCAATCGCGGCGGATATCGTCGTGCCGATAGCGCTGATGGCGCAGCGCTCCGGTGATCTGGCTGCCGACGGCACGCACCACATCGTCGAGGGTGGTCTCGGGTTCGAACCGGATCCGCAGCGGCACCACATTGGATACGACCCCGGCCGAGCGGCGCAGCGACACCGTCGTGCGCGCCGACACCGGCAGGCTCAGCACCACATCGTTCTGCCCGGTCATCGCCCGCACATAGCAGGCCATCGCGGCGGCGAACAGCACCGGATTCGAGGAATCGCGCTGTTCGGCGGCGGCGGCGATCGCGGCCTCCGTCTCCTCGCTCAGGACACCGGTTGCCAGCCGGCGCCCCGCGATCGCCGTGGCCGGCGCATTGGTCACGGTGGAGAGGCTGACGACTTCGCCGACCCCGTCGAGCACGTCCTTCCAGTACGCACCGTCGGTGGCACGGCGCGGCGAATTCCGATAGTCGATCTCGCCGGCGTACAACTCGGCCAGCGGCGTCGCCCGCGATACCGACGGTTCACGGCCTTCCGCGTAGGCGGTGTAGATCTCGGAGGTACGGATCAGCGCGTTCATGGCGGCATAGCCGTCGAGAAGAATGTGGTGGGCGCGGGAGTACCAGATGTAATCGCGTTCCCCCGTACGCAGGATGGCGTTGAACACCAGCGGATCGTGGTCTATGTCGATCGGCGTGCGGGAATCGTCGTGCATCCAGCGCAACGCCGCGGCATGCGGATCGGGCTCGTCACGCAGGTCCAGCCGGGCCCAGCCGGGGCGCGAGGTGGGATCGAGTACCTGGTGCGGTACGCCGTCCACCTGCACGATGCGCTGCAGTACCACCTCGGTTTCCACGCCGAAGCGTTCGATCGCGTACAACAGCAGGCCCGGGTCCAGATCACCGTGGAACTCCACGTATTCGGCGATGATGAGAGGGATCTCCGGCTGAATCCGCTGGGCGTACCACATCGCGGTCTGCGCCGGTGTGAGCGGAAAAGGTTCGGCCGAAAGCTCTGCCGACGAACTGTTATCGACCCCGGTGGCCGACGATCTCATCAATCACTCCGTTCTACAGCTCGACACTCCCCGAACAGCCCACGGCCGACCGATACCGGTCGTGGGTGTGATTCACGACTGGTTATTCGGAGCGTCACCTTGAATGGATTGGCAGTCGAAACCGAATGGTTACCTGGAGCCGGAACAGCGTTCGGACCACGATGTCCGAATTCCGGCGCAGTCATTCACTTCGAGGCGGAATTCTGCCTCACTTCTTACCCGGCGACCCGGGCGTTGCCTAGATACTACGCACTGGGGGCGAGTCTGTTTACCCTCCGTGGGCAAAAAATAAACCGGCCACTAGTAGTTACTGCATCGATGGTCGGCGAAGTTCCGGCAAACCCGCTGCCGGGGGCGGCGAACACCGCCTGGCAGTCAGGAGCGAACGGTTGCGTCCAGTCCGTCCGCACTCCGCCGATCCGCCCGCCGGCGAACCAGTGCGACCACGACACCCACCACTGTCACGAGTACGACGGCCAATTCCGGCCACGGCCCGAGAGCCGTCGCCGGAGTGGTCGAGGTACGCAGCGGGACCTCCGCGACCAGCGCTTCCGGCACGAACAACGCACTTTCCTGCCGGATGCTCCCGTCGGCGGCGATGATCGCGCTGACACCCGAGGTCGCGGCAACGACCAGGGACCGCCCGTGCTCCACCGCCCGCACCCTGGACATCGCAAGTTGCTGGTAGGTCATTTCACTGTCACCGAAAGTCGCATTATTCGTCGGCACCGCCAGCAATTGCGCACCGGACTGCAGCGAATCCCGGAAAGCCCGATCGAAAGCTACTTCGTAACAGGTTGCTATCCCGATTTCCGTACCTGAAGTCCGAATTGTTCCGTCACCGTTACCCGGGACGAAGTAGCCGGCCCGGTCGGCATAGTCGGAAAAGAGCCGGAAGAAACCGCGCATCGGCAGGTATTCACCGAAAGGCTGTACTATTTTTTTGTCGTGCCGCTCCCCCGGACCGCCTTCTCCGGTCCAGACCATTACCGAATTCGTCGTGGTGCGGTCACCGTTCACCAGCACCGCGCCCACCAGAATGGGTGCCGAGATGCGATGTGCGGCCTCGGAGATGAGCGCGGCGGCGTCGGGATTGCGCAACGGGTCGATATCGGAGGAATTTTCGGGCCACACGACCACATCCGGTGCCGGAAACCGACCGGAAGCCACCTCATCGGCAAGCTGTTCGGTCCGCCGGACGTGATTGTCGAGCACTGCCCGCCGCTGAGCGTTGAAGTCCAGGCCCAGGCGCGGCACGCTGCCCTGGATCGCCGCGACCGTCAGGGTGCTGTCCCCCGCCATCGGCGCCGGAAGCGCCGCGCGCACGCCGAGGCCCGCGACCGGGAGCAGCAGGCATGCCAGTGCGGCGGCGATCGGGCCGGCCACGCGTCCGCGCGCCACAGTTTCGGGCGTTCCATTCGACTCATGGGCACCGGGGAGTTCGCGACGGACCGCCAGGAGGACTGCCACGGCGCAGGTACCACTGAGCGCGACCGCGAAACTCACCAGCGGCGCGCCGCCCAGCATCGCCAGCGGTAGAAACCACCCGTCCGCCTGACCGAACGCCAGCCGGCCCCAGGGGAACCCGCCGAACGGGAAACTCGACCTACCCCATTCCGCCGCGGTCCAGGCCAGCGCGAGCCATACGGGCCAGCCGGGGAACCGGCCGAGCAACCGGGCCAGGACCCCGAACAGACCCATATACACCGCACACGCGGTCGACAGGGCGATCCACGGCACCGGTCCCACGTAGATACCCGTCCACGGCAGCAGCGGGAGGAAGAAGGCGAGACCGGCCAGGAAGCCGTAACCGAATCCGGACCGCAACCCGGTCCCACCACGCAGTACCAGCGTCAACAGCGCGATCCCCAGAGGTGCGAGGAACCACCACGGCCGCGGCGGGAAGCTGCCGAACAGCAAGAACCCCGACACCACCGCGGCGAGCGACCGCATCACCGCGGGATACCGGCCCAGCCGCCCGGAGTACCCGCCCAGCCGTTCCGACCACCCGTTCGCCGTCCTGACACCCTGTTCCACACCCATATCCTGTCGTTCCACGGCCCCGGTGCCGCGGCCACCCCAGGGCCCGTGTGCCCCAACCCACCCGCCCCGGGGACGAACCTTGCGCGAGCGAGGCTTCCGCAGTGCGGCGAACCGCGACCACGAGCAGCACCGGAGCGGCGGAATTCGCGCAGTCCGGCGGGGTCACCACTTGCCCACCGCCTCCCCGGCAGCACACCGCCCTCCGAAATGAATGTCCTCGCACGCCGCGCACCGCGGCCCGGAATCCGTGGGACCCGTTCCCGTCACTGCGGCGGTGGCCCGAATGCGTTCGGGCTCGCCGAGCGGTGCCATTCCACACCGGTACCGCGTTCGCCGCGTCGGTGCGCAGCGCTCGGCCTCCGCACCGTCCCGGATGTTCGGTCTCCGACCGTCCGTGTGGATGCCGGTCGAGACGAGACAGGTCCGATGCAAACCCCGCGCCGATTTCGAGAGGTGACACGATCGTCCGTCCTCGGCGCGGGCTGCATCATGCGGCGTAGATCGTGAGACCGCGGTGTACGGTGCGCAGGCAGCGCGGTAGTTCGGCTTCGGGGTCCAGCGGCGGCAGGCCGGGCACCCGGGAGCGCGGATCGGTGGACCACCGTTGCACGGAATCCGCGGGGGCGGCGACCACGAGCTCGTCGGCTTCCCAGACCGCGTACGAGGCGGGTGCGCCGGGCACGAGAGTGCCGGCTATACCGTCACGGACTCCGCCGGCCCGCCAGGCTCCCCGCGTCGCCGCGGCGAAGGCCGCGCGGGGCGAGAGTCCGTGGCCCGGAGTGCGGTGGTGAACGGCGGCCCGGATTGCCGCCCACGGCTCCAATGCCGTGACCGGCGCGTCGGAGCCGATGGCCAGCGATACCCCCGCCGCGGCCATGGCGGCGAACGGGTTCAGCGCCGCGGCGCGGGTGGCACCCAGACGTTCGGCGTACATACCGTCGGTCCCGCCCCATTCACGGTCGAACGCCGGCTGCACGCTGGCGATGACTCCCCAGCGGGCGAGGGACTCGATCTGGGCACTGTCGAGCAGCTCGGCGTGTTCGACGCGGTGTCCGCAGGCTGCGACGGCGGGACCACCGAGTTCCGCGACGACCTGCCCGATACCGGCGACAACCGCGTCCACGGCGGCATCACCGATCGCGTGGAACCCGGCCTGCACACCGTTTTCGGTGCACGCACGCACGTGGTCGGCGATCTGCGCAGCATCCAGGTAGGAGACGCCGGTCCCCGGCGCGTCCGAATAGGGGTCACGCAACCACGCGGTATGCGATCCCAGGGAACCGTCGACGAACAGGTCACCGGCCAGCCCGTGCGCGCCGAGATCGTGCAGCATTTCACGGGCCTGGCCCGCGGTCCGGACTGCCTGCCCCCAGTACGCCCGCACCTGCACACCGTGCTCGAAGGCGAGCAGCTCCCGCAGATCGGTTTCCCCTTCTATATCGGGTCCCGCGCATTCGTGTACCGCGACGACCCCGCGCGCGGCCGCGATATCCAGTGCCGTCCGCCGCGCGGCATCACGTTGCTCCCGGGTGAGCAGGGCCCGGGCCGCCGCTCGCACCAGATGGTGGGCGTCCGCGCGGACCGGTTCGCCCGCCCGATATCCGAACGCGTTCCCCAGCCCCGGAACCGTATCGAGCAACGCCGAGGAAGCCACCGCCGAATGACTGTCGACCCGGGCCAGATACACCGGGCGCCCGCGCGGGACAGCGGCATCGATCTCGGCGACCGTCGGCGGCCGGCCTTCCGGCCAGCGCGTTTCGTCCCAGCCGTCGGCAAGTATCACCCCGCCGGGCCCGTCCGCGGCGAACTTCGCCACCAGTTCCAGGCACTGCGCCAGCGAGTTCGCTTCGGACAGGTCGAGCCCCGACCGTTGCAGTCCGTACGCGGTGGTGTGCAGGTGCGATTCGACGAACGCCGGGGTCACCAGTGCGCCGTCGAGGTCGATCACCTCGGCATCGGGGTGCAGAGCCCGTCCCACATGATCGGCGCCCAGCCACACCACCACCCCGTCGGTGACCGCGAGCGCCGTGGCATCGGGTGCGCTCGCACTGTAGATCCGACCTCCGACCAGCAGCTGCGTACTCACGGTGGACCAGTCTGCCGCACCCGTCCGCGCACCGTGCGACCGGTCGCGCCCCGCACTCGGCCGCTCGTCCAATTACCCTGCGTACATGACCAACACGCTCGGTGCGGTCGGCACCGCCGACTATGTTCTGCTCACCACCTTCCGCAAGGACGGCACACCCGTGCCGACCCCGCTGTGGGCAGTGGCCGAGGAAGGCAAACTTTACGTCTGGACCGTCACCGATTCGTGGAAGGTCAAACGATTGCGGCGCAACCCCGAGGTCACGGTGCAGCCCTGCGATTACAAGGGGAAACCCCACGGTGAGGCGGTTCACGGCACCGGCCGCATCCTGGATGCTTCCGGCAGCGAGCATGTGCGTAAGTTGATCCGCCGCAAATACCGCTTTTCGGGGCTGCTGGTCGTGCTGGGCAGCACGCTGCGCCGGGGGAAATCGGGCACGGTCGGCATCGAGCTCACCGTGCGGGTGGATTCGTCCGCCGAGTAACCGAGTCGACAGCTGGGCCGATCACCGGACCGGGCTCACCCCGCGTCTGGGTCCAGCCAGGTGGCGAGGTCGTCGGCGGCGTCGAATTCGGTGGCGAGTTCGGTTCGCTCGGATTCGGAGAGTTGCATCTGCTCCAGATCAGCGCGCCGCGCTTCGGCTTTGGCCGGATTCTCCAGTGCCACAGCCAGTTCGGCCAGTGCCGCATATGCCCGAGCCCGCTCGATCCGGCTCGCTTCGGCGCCATGGCGGCGCAGGCCGGCCTCCAGAGCCCGTTCCGCAGCTTGGTGATCGACCTTGAAGTCCCGCAGGATTCGGGCGTTGTCGAGAACTTTCGCCAGACCGGAAAGCTCGGCCGAGCCGCCGTATTCGACGTCCTCCGTCTCACCCACCTGGATGTAGGTGATCCAGTTCCCGTCCGGGTCGACCGTGCTGAACCGAGTCTGTCCCGGCCGGAATCGGGTGATCCGTCCGAACCCTTTCGCCGGGACCTTCCCGTACCGGTCCCGTAGCGCCGCGGTGAAATCCCGGTGCCGGCCGGCCACATCGTCGACCATGATCAGGCATCCGGCTGTTTCCTGTGCCTGCCGGTCGTGCCCGGTGGCCGGCGCTGCGTAGTAGTGGATCTCGCAGTCGTGTGCCCGCAACGCCCCGTAGACATAGGGCTTGTGCTGTTCGTGCGTGACCGTGTAGCCGAGCGTGCGCCAGAACTCCAGCGTGCGAGCCAGATCGTGGGTGGACAGTACGGGGACCGCGGTATCGCCCATGAGAATCCTCCAATACTCAATTTTGACTACCCAAAAGGTAGTGGCGGCGCGTCCAGTCGTCAAATTTGACTACCGTACTGTTCCGGTGACGGAAGGAGTCCGATGTCGGCGGTACGGCTACTGGTCCTCGGGGTGACGCGGCGGCAACAGCCGACCCACGGCTACGCGGTACGCCGCGAACTCCTGTCCTGGCGGGCGGACACGTGGACCAACGTGCAGCCGGGCTCCATCTACCACGCCGTCAAACAGCTCACCCAGGAAGGCAAACTGCGCACCTTGGGTACCGAAGGCGGTAGCCGCGGCCCGGGGCGAACTCTCTTCGAGCTGACCCCGGAGGGCGAAACCGAATTCTTCGAACGCCTCGGCACCGCGCTCACCAGTGCCGATATGGAGGAACTCGGCGCCGGCATCGCCTTCATGGAGGCACTCCCCCGCGCCGAGGTGATCGCGAAACTCCGGGAACAACGCAGTCGTAGCGAGGCCATCCGCACGGACCTGCTCGCCATGGTCACCGATTTCCCCGGCCGTCACGAACCTCCGCATTTCCCCGATCTCCTGGAGCTGTGGAGCGGAGTCTTCGCCAATCTCACCGGATGGACCTCGGGTGTGCTCGACCGACTCGAACGCGGCGAGTACCGGCTGGCCGACGATCGGGATCGGGAAACGCCCGACCCGGACCCTGATCACACGCACACAGCGGGTGGTCGATAACGCCGACCGGCCGACTCGACGAGACAGCCCGTGCCGGCACTGGCTGGAGACCCCGGCTAGGCAGGTCAGCCGGGGCGGCCGGGATCGAACCCCTCGGCGGACACCACCCGCTTCTCCAGCGCGATCGCCGACCGCGGGGGCTCGTCGGTGTACCACTCGTCCACCACGACGCCGTCGACGATATCGGCGTCCACGACCGTCACCGACTGCCGCGGCATGGTCGCGGCGATCTTCTCGACCCGGCGCGCGGCCAGCGCGGCGAGCACCGGACGGAACAGCGCGCGCGTGGGCGGGAGCAGCATGAGCAGGCCCAGGACCGAGGTGACCAGGCCCGGGACGAACATCAGCACGCTACCGAGCGCCACCAACGCCCCATCGGCAACCGCGGCGCCCGGGGTGATCTCCGCGCGGGAGGCGCGACGGAACTGTTCACCCACTCGCCGCCACTGGGAGCCGAGCAGCAGCATGCCCGCGGCGGAGCTGGCGATGAGCAGCAGGATCGCCGGCACCGCGCCGAGCCAGGAGACGGCGACGGCGAAGGTGGCGATCTCGACGACGAGATAGGCGATGAAGGCGAGGACGGGCATGGGCGAACCTTTCGGTCGGACTACCCGTACAACGCACGAGATGTCCGTTTTGCTCCCGGACCGATCAACCGCCGGGGCGGACCAGCCCGGTTTCGTAGGCGAGCACAACTGCCTGGACGCGGTCGCGCAGGTCGAGTTTGGTCAGCACCCGGCCGACATGGGTTTTGACGGTCGCCTCGGACAGGAACAACCGGCCCGCGATTTCGGCGTTCGACCGGCCCGCGGCAATTTCTTCCAGTACTTCACGTTCCCGCGCGGTGAGGACGTCGAGGACCGCGGGATCGCGGGAAGGCGCGGGTTGTTCGGCGATCAGGCGGTCGAGCAGGCGTTTGGTGACCTTCGGCGAAACCACCGCATCCCCGGCCGCGACACTGCGGATGGCGGAGATCAGGTCTTCGGGCGGAGTGTCTTTGAGCAGGAATCCGCTGGCCCCGGCCCGCAGCGCACCCAATGCGTGCTCGTCGAGGTCGAATGTCGTCATCACCAGCACCCGTGTGCCGTGCCCGGCCTCGAGGATCCGGCCGGTAGCGGTGACACCGTCGACCACCGGCATCCGGACGTCCATGAGCACGATATCCGGTTTCAGTTCGGCGGCCCGGGTAATGGCGGTGGCGCCGTTCTCTGCCTCGCCGACCACTTCCAGATCGGGGTGGGCGCCGAGCACCATCTTCAGGCCGACACGCATCAGTTCCTGGTCGTCGACAACGAGCACGGTGATCGGCACGGACACCAATGTAGTGGGGAGAGCCCGTTATTCCGCATCCGGTGCGGACAGCGGGATCCGGGCGTGCACCCGCCATGCCCCGTCCGGGGTCCGGCCGGCCTCCAGGCTGCCGCCGAGCACCGCCATCCGTTCCCGCATCCCGGCCAATCCCAGGCCACTGCCCTGGATCCGAGTCTCCGGGTGCACCGGCACCCCGCCGGAATCGGTGACCTCGATCTCGACATCGCAGGTGTGCCGGTGCACCCGGACCCACGCCTTCGGATGGGCACCGGCATGCCGGAGGGTGTTGGTCAGCGCTTCCTGCACGATGCGGTGTACGCCCAGCCCGACCTCGGGGGCCAGATCGTCCAGCTCACCGGACAACTCCAGCTCCACGGCCAGTCCTGCATCGCGCATGAGCTGTGCCACCTTGGCCAGGCCCGCCGTACCGTGCTGGGGCACCTGGTCGGGTGCGTGTTCGGTACGCAGCAGCGCCACGGTGCGGCGCAGCTCGCGTAAGGCCTCGCGCCCGGTGCCGGCGATTGTGACCAGGGCCTGTTCGGTGGTGTCCGGGGCGGTGCGAAGCGCGTAGCGGGCGCCGTCGGCCTGGACGATCATCACGCTCACCGCGTGTGCGACCACATCGTGCAGCTCGCGGGCGATCCGGGTGCGCTCGGCCGAGACCGCGTCGTGTGCGCGGCGCTCCCGCTCGGATTCGGCGACGGCGTGCCGGGCCGCCACCTCGGCGTCATAGGCGCGCCGGGCGCCGGCGAACTCGGCCAGTACCCAGCAGAAGGCGAAGTAGATTCCGACGAATGCCAGATCGCTGAGTTTGAATCCGGTCACCACCGCCACCCCGTAGGCGGTATCGGCGACGAGAGCGAGTGCGTACCAGAAGCCGACGCGGCGACCCACATACGCCACCAGTGTGTACAGCATGATCCCGTGTCCCAGCAGCGCGGCGTGCACTGTGGGGTCGCCGACGATGAAACCGATGGTGCTGGTGCAGAACGAGAGCACCATGAAGGTCACCGCCATCGCCCGCGGATAGACCCGCCGCAGAGCGATCGGCAGTGGGAGCAGCAGCGAGAACACCAGGAACGCGGCCGGGTTCGTGCTGTCGCGGGCGATCACCAGATCGAGGATCAGCAGTAGCAGTGCGAGCGTGGAATCGGCGACGACAGGTTTGCCTCGAAGCCACAGACTGAACCGGCGCACCCGACAAGCCTAGAGCCGGGAGCCGGGCAGATCACCGCAGCCACCTCACGACAGGGCCCGGCCGACCACCTGCCGGCAGATCTCGGCGCCGACTCCCGCCCCGCACAAGCGGTATCGGCGGGGTGGACAGCCCGGCCGTATCCGTGTCCATCCGATTTCCCTGCTGCCGCGACGCCCCGGCCGGGTTAGCCGACGGGAAACGAGCCGCTGCACCCGCCGCCGTCCGGGGGTTGTCGTCGCTGAGGCTGCCCATGTAGACGAGGCCGTCGAGCGAACCCGGGGCCGCGAGTTTCCAGGACTGGGGCTGGTTCCCGATCGAGGCCAGCGAGAAACGCTGTAACCGGGGCGCGAGC
>NZ_JARWOV010000306.1 GCF_029868855.1 Nocardia carnea
TCCCCCATCCCCTTTCCCGTCTTTCTGCCGCGCCCCCCCCCCCCCCCCCCCCACGGCAACCTGCCGAGCAGGACCTGAGCTTCCTTCATTCGGTTGTGCATGTCGACACCGGGACTGCGGTAGAACGCTTTGGTCGTGTAGTAGAGGCGAGCCGAGACCGCTTGCGCCGTTTCGAGGTCGTGGTTCTGGACCGCCTCGAACAGCTCCACCTGCAGGTCGGCGACGGTGCTTCCCGCACCGGAAAGCACACCCTTGCAGCCCAGGACGAGTGACTGCATGAGCCAGGCACTGTGGGTGGAAAGGACACTGAACATATCGGACTGGTAGTCCCGCACCGCCATTTCGCTGCGGACCGGATCGCCCGATCCGTCCTTCATCGCCCGGACGCTGGGCACGGACTCTATCAATCGACCCAGTGTGTCGTGATCGTACGACATCGCCTCTCGGACTGGAAACTGAAAAGCGATCAAAGGCAGCGGCGTCGCATCGGCGATGGCCGAAAAATGTGCGAGCACCATTTCGGGCCGACTGCCCATTGCAAATACATTCGGCGGGAACACCAGCAACGCCGATGCTCCACCCTTGTCCGCCATTCTCGCCAAACGTACTGCTTCCGCAGTGCCGTCTGCGTAGATCCCGGCGACGATTCGAACCCGGTCGCCGACCTGATCACACGCAGCTTCGAGCAACTTCTGCTGTTCGTCGAATGTGCACGAGGAAACTTCCGATGCATGGCCATTCACCGTGATCGCAGAAATGCCACGCACCGCCGCTATATCGGCGAGGTGCTTTCGATAATTCTCCATGTCGATACTCAGATCCGCACGAAACGGAAGCAGGCACGCGGGGATCACACCGGTGCAATCGAAGCTCGGACGGGTCATATTCTGCTCCTAATATGTGGTCGGTATCATCTACTGGACGCCTTGAAGAACTTCGATAGTCGTCTCGGCCGCGCCCTCCCTTGCCGCCCGAGCACGACGATAGCCCGGCGAGTCGTAAAAATTCATGGCCGACTCCACTGAATCGAATTCGATGACGACGTAGCGCATACCGGCCGAATTCCCTTCGAGTGCGATGGGATCGGAACCGCGAACCAGATATCGTCCGCCGTACTCTTCGATCGCCTTCTTGGAAAGCGGCTTGTAGGCTTCGTATTTCTCGTGGTCCGTCACACGGACGCGGGCAACCACAATTGCTGTCATTCTGACCACCTATCTGAGGAGTGTGCACCGTATAGAATCGGAAGCCGACACACGGCTTCCATATCTCCACGGCGGCCATACTCGCGTGTAACCGATGTCAAGATCGAAGAATGAATTCCGCTGCGCGATGGGCGATCATCAGTGTCGGCGCATTTGTGTTCGCCAATGGCACGGTCGGAATAACCGAAGCATCTGCGATACGTACATTATCGAAGTGTCTGAGTTTCAGTTCAGTATCGACCACTGATACGGCATCCGAACCCATCCGGCAGGTGCCCACGGGGTGGAACCACGTGCCTACAGCGCGTCGCACGTAGTCGCGCAGTCCAGCCCTGTCGCACGTTTCTGGCCCCGGATGTACCTCACGTTCTGTCCATTCCGCCATTTCCGGCGAGTGGGCCCATTCACGGGACAGCTCGATCGCCGCTACGAGTCCGTCCAGGTCCGATTCCTCAGCGAGATAACACGGATCGATCATCGGGTTGTCGTCCGGATCGAGGGAACGCAGTCGAAGAAATCCGCGGCTCCGAGGGGTCGTCCACGACGGGTAGAAGGTGAACCCGTTCGGGGGCGCCGTCATTTCCGGCGCGACGTGCGGGGCGAGGACGACTCCGAACTGGACCTGTGGCCGCTCCGTTGCCCCGTCGATATTCGCGAACAGGCCGAGTTCGCTGTGTTGATTGGCGCCCGGGAGAACGGGTTTCTTGGCGGAGAAGGTGATACCTACCCCAGGGTGATCGTGAAGGTTGGCGCCGACTCCTGGGATATCGGATACGACGGAGACACCGAGGTCTTCGAGATCGCGAGCTGGGCCGATTCCGGAGAGCAACAGCAACTTCGGAGTCTCGATGGTCCCGGCGCACAGTACTACCTCGCTGTTGACGTGTGTCGTGCGAATAGATCCGTTCTCGATGTACTCGACAGCGGTGACCCGGCCCGAGGCTGAGAGAAGTTTGGTCACGCGCACTCCGGCCCGAAGGGCCAGGTTACGACGACTCATCGCCGGGGCGAGGAACGCTGCCCAAGCGCTCTGGCGGCGACCGTCTCGTACGGTCAACTGGTTCCAGCCCACACCGAATATGTTCGGGCCGTTGAAATCGGGGTTCGGTTGGTGGCCAATCTTCAGCGCGGCCGACAGGGCAGCCTCCGACAGAGGGTGGACATTCTCAGGCATGGACAGTTTCAACGGCCCGCCGGTTCCGTGGTAATCGGCCTCGCCTTCGGCGAAGTCCTCATAGGCCTTGAACACCGGAAGCACTGACGCATAGTCCCACCCGGTACAGCCCTGCTCAGCCCACCCATCGAAATCGCCGGGGCAACCGCGCATGTGCACCATCGCGTTGATGGAACTACTGCCGCCGACCACACGACCGCGCGGCCAATAGATCTGCCGGCCGGCCGCGTACTTCTGCGGTTCGGTGAGGTATCCCCAATCCAACTCCGACCCTGCCAGTTCCACCCAGCGAGCCGGAGCATCGATTCTCGGATCGGTGACAGTCGGCCCGGCCTCCAGGACGAGCACCGTCCGCTCCTCGTCCTGGGAAAGCTGTTGCGCAACAACGCATCCTGCCGATCCGGCTCCGATCACGACGTAGTCGAAGTGCTCCATCGCACGCTCCTTGGCTCATCGAGATCAGCGACATGTGAGCGAGGTCGCCGACCGTCGACTTCCGGGAGCCGACACGGATCAGAATCGGCTGTGACCCAGCGCGCAAGCAAGACCTAGTCGATATGAATTCCCTATTATTCGAGAGGTAATTGATATTAATCTCGGCCGGGCAGGTTTTTCGATGACCCCTCGGCGCCGAGCAGTTCGAGCATGCGGGCGCCCAGCGGGGTGATGCGGCGCCAGTGTCGGACCACTGAGATGCGGACAGTCGGAACGGGTGGCTCGAGATCTACGAACACAACCCCGTCGGCACGCATCTTCGCGTCGCAGGCCGGGAGCAAACCGAGCCCGTATCCCGCACTCACCATGTGTAGCAGCGTGTGGCTCTGCGCGCCTTGAAACGAGATGCGAGGAGTGAACCCGGCCCGATAACAGGCCGCGGCGATGATGTCCTCGAGGTGGTCGTCGAACCGGTATCCCAGGAAGGTCTCCGCCGAAAGATCTGCGAGACGGATCGATACTTCACCCGCTAGGCGATGGTCGGCGGGCAGAACAACCCGCAAGGGCTCCTCCGCCAGATCGAGGACCTCGAGATTCTCGTAGTTCAGTCCGCCGACAGTGAATGCGAGGTCGATACGATCGCCCTGAAGGGCGATTGCCTGGTCTGCGACCGACATCTGGTGAGCGATGACGTCTGCGGCCGGAAACATCGACCTGAACTCGCGCAACTTCATTGCCAGCCCCCAGTTCATCGCGGTCGCCGCGAAACCGATGCGCAGCTCGCCGGCCTCACCCATGCGCAGGGCCCGGGCGAGATTCTCGAAGTGGTCTGATTGGCCGACCACTTCGCGGGCGGCATCGACCAGGAATCGCCCCTCTTCGGTTAGCGCGACGCGACGACTCGATCGCTCGAACAGTTCGAGTTGGAGGGCGCTCTCCAGCCGTCGAATCTGCTGACTCAGTGGGGGTTGTGCCATGTTCAGCGCCTTCGCGGCCCTCCCGTAGTGGAGATGCTCGGCGACTGCCAGAAAGTAGCGGAGGTGTCTGATTTCCATCGTGCGGCGACTCATTTCATATTCAGAAGATATTAAACGATAGTTAAACAATATCAACTTGGTCTTGTCAGTGCGATGCGTGTCACACCATGATGGCTTAGGTCTTCGTCACTCGATGGGTGGTGCCGACCGTTTGCCAGCACAGAGGCAGGGACTGCTCTGTCATGGACGAAGCGAAGAGGAGAGAGCATGATCGCCGCGGTTATCCCAGAATTCGGCCGCATGGAGGTGCGCGAGGTCGACGATCCCCGCTTGCAGAGCAGCACCGACATCATCGTCAGGGTCGCCGCCGCGGGCGTGTGCCGAACGGACCTTGAGACGATGTCGGGAAGTCTCGTTCCCGTGTACGGTCCGCCGACTTTTCCCTACGTAGCCGGACATGAGACCACCGGGTGGGTGGAAGCCGTCGGTTCCGAGGTCTCCGTCGTCGGTCCCGGGGACCCCGTCCTGTTGCATCCGCTGATCACGTGCGGACGGTGTGACGGGTGTCGAGCGGGTCGGGACATGTACTGCACCAACAGTCGCTTTCCCGGCGTCGACGCCCACACCTGGGGCGGGTTCGCGGAGTTCGTCCGCACCGGCGAACGGGCCGTGGTCCCGTTACCCGCCACTGCGGACCTGGTGGAGATGGCGGGCTACTCTGACGCCGGCCTCACCGCATATCACGCGGTCAAGCGGCTGCTTCCGTATTTGACACCCACGAGCGTGGTCGCAGTCATCGGAGTCGGCGGCGTCGGCCACTTCGCCGTGCAGTTACTGCGAGCGATGACCGCGTGTACCGTGATCGCCCTCGATACCGACAGCGCACGCGCGCGTCTCGGCGAAGATCTGGGTGCGCACTCCAGTGCGCACGGCTCGATCGAGGCAATTCTCGCAACGGTCCTGGACATGACCGACGGCGGGGTCGATGCGGTCCTCGACTGTGCGAGCACGGGCTCGGGCACGGTGACGCCGCTGGACTTCGTCCGAAAGGGCGGAACAGTGTCACTCGTCGGCGGTAGTCCCGCGTTGGCTGTCGACGCGCTCAGCGCTGTTGTCAAGGAGATCACCATCGTGACCAACCTGGTGGGCACCTACACCGACCTGCAGGAACTCGCCAGCATGCAGCGTGCCGGACTTCGATCGTTGCACACCACTTTCGAACTGGCGGAAACCGAGGTCGCGATCGATGCGCTGATGAACGGTTCCGTCGTCGGCCGAGCCGTGCTCATTCCCTGACTTCCGGCCCACACGCCGAACCCCGATCCTGTCCATCACACCGAATATAGATACAAGGAGAACCACATGGAAAACGTCACTGTGACCAAACTGGGCATCAGCGCCGAGGCGGCCAAGCTCGCTCTCGATGTTGCCGCAGCAGAAGCCGCAAAGCTCGGCTTGGCCGCATCCGTCGCGGTCCTGGATGAGAGCGGCAACATGAAGGCATTCCTGCGCATGGACAATTCGCTGCTGTCCGGCATTCAGGTAGCACGGGACAAAGCGTACTCGAGTGTGGCTACGCACCTTCCGACCAGCGCTTGGATCGGAGTGACGAACGCGAGCAAGGAATTCGAGCTCGGACTGTTCGGCATCGACCGTATCTGCCCTATTTCGGGCGGAGTGCCCATCATGGCCGAGGGCCGCTTGATCGGTGCCGTCGGCGTCAGCGGAGGCATGCCCGACCAGGACGAGCAACTGGCCCAGGCCGCGGCTGCCGCCGTGGCTCTGGCCAGCTGACACGGCAAGTATTTTCATTCTAGGAGAATTCAATGGCAAGGAAGCTGATAGTCCCGACAGGTATCCCGCACGATCCTGGAGGGCAGCCGGATACCCGCCGAGGTAAAGATCTCGAACTCGGATTTTTCGCGTGGAACATTCGCGGTGGAATGACCATGTCCAAAGCGACGCTGCGAAACAATGATCGAGAGCGTGACTACTGGAAATGGTCGAACTCGCGGAATCTCATCGAGCAGGCGGAATACATCGGGTACGACTATCAGGTTCCTTTCGCTCGCTGGCTCGGATCCGGCGGTGAAACCGACTTCAACGGCGCCTCGTTGGATTTTCTCACCACAGCGGCCGCTACCGCACCGATCACCGACAGTATGGGTGTGTTCTCCACCTGTCACATCACCTTCCGTTTTCATCCCTTGCACATTGCCAAGATCGGTGCGTCCATCGATCATATTTCCAATGGGCGGTGGGGCCTCAACATCGTCACCGGCTACCAGGCCCAGGAAATGGCGGCGTTCGGTATGGAACACGTCGATCACGACACCGCCTACGACATGGCCGAAGAATTCACGGTGTTGCTCAAACACCTGTGGTCCGAGAAGGAGCCGTTCGACTTCGAAGGAAAGTACTACCAATCTTATGGGGCGGTCGTTAAGCCTGGACCGACGCGCTCGCCGCGGCCCGTGCTGATGAACGCGGGGATGTCGGAGAAGGGAGTGCTGTTCGGCGCCCGGAACGTCGACTGGCTCTTCACTATCGGCCATACGATCGACGAATATCGACAGAAGGTCGACCGTGCGCACTCTCTGGCAGCGTCCTTCGGCCGGTCGATCCGCGCGGCCACGATGTGCTGGGTACTCCCCGAGGCCACAGACGAGCTGGCGGCGGAGAAGTTCGAAGAGCTTCGTTCGGAAATCGATCGAGAAGCAATGATCGGTTATGCAAGGCAGCTCAAGGGCATGGACATGTTCAAGGACAACGACGAGGACGCCCTGAGCAGGGACCCGTACGCGGGACTGGGTAAGGAAATCTATGAAGGATACCCGCTGGGCTTCACTTCTCCACAACTTGTCGGTTCGCCCGAAACTATCGCCGAGAAGCTCCGGGAACTGAACAAAGAGGGCGGTATCGAAAGTGTCCTGACATGCTTCGTCGACCCGCAAAAGGGTCTGCACGCTATGCAGGACGACATTATGCCCATCCTGAAGAAAATGGGCCTGCGCGGCTGAGTCGCCGCCGGCGATGAAGTCATCGAGTCCTCCGACTGCGGGCGGTATGTCCGATGCGTTTCGGGCACTTCCACCCGCAGTCGGAACGACGTGGATCGACACAACAGGAGGCTTTCGTCGATGTCCGGATTCACAGCCGAGAAATTTCGTGAAGTGTTGGGGCACTTCCCTACGGGGATCACCGTTATCACAGGTTCCTCGGCGGGGAAACCATTCGGTTTCACGTGTCAATCGTTCTCCGCATTGTCGTTGGACCCGCCGCTCGTGGTGGTTCTACCGAGCCGAAAGTCGGTTAGCTGGCCGCAGATAGCCGAGTCCGGATCGTTCTGTGTCAATGTCTTGTCGGAGGGGCAGCGGGATGTCAGCGCAAGATTCGGACAGTCCGGTTCGGACAAGTTTGCAGAGATCGACTGGCACCCGTCGCCGTTGGGCCTGCCCGTGCTTGCAGGCTCCTGTACCTGGATGGACTGCAGCATCGAGAGGACCTATCCCGGTGGCGATCATTTGATCATTGTCGGACGTGTGCAGCATCTCGGGGCCTCCTCGGAGAGCGTCAGTCCTCTCATTTTTCATCGCGGCAGGTACGCGACGGGGCGGCCATTGCTTGTAGAGAATCGTAGCCGAAGCACGCCACGAATCCGATCGCTGCAATACCAATCCGGAAGCGGTCCATCATGAAGCCGAAGACCGGAAAACGGATAATTCTCGTTATCGGTGTGGACGTCGGAGTATTTCGCCGCGAGGGATGTTCCGATCGAGAGCTGGTGGTGATCGACGCCGCCGACCTTCGTCAAGCACAGAAGATATCGCATGCGATCGACCGTGAACACGCCGACAACCACTGTTGCAAGTTGCTGGCGATCGATGCGCGCACATCAGCGCCCAAGGGATCGGATGAAGGTGTTCGCGCATCCCCAGAAGTGCGTTCTATCGCGAGCCTGGTCCACGACATCGTCGCGGTCGGGATAGCGGACGGCGCGATCGTGTCGGTCGACGCGGCCACTGACCTGCTCTTGCTCTGGGAGGCAGTGGCCCACGAGCTGACCAGTCACGGACACAGTGTCGTCGATCATGTAGGCGGGTGGGGACCGGACGGCTGGGCGTCCTCCTGCTCACTGCAGTATGACGACACTGCCGCGGCAACGGACTAGGAGACCGATCCGGCCGCAATGAACCGGCCGGGCAGTTTTGCCTCGCGGGAACTTTCGCTGGAAACAGAATTCAGGTCGATCAACAGTTGATCGCAGGACAGGGAGAATCTCATGACAGAACTAGCGCAGACCCGACCGGGGATAGATGTACCCGCACCGCCGGTCTTCGATTCGATCGAGGACGAACGGCAACACAGAAAGCAGCGGTTGGCAGCTGCTTTTCGCCTGTTCAGTCAATGCGGCTTCGACGAAGGCGTAGCCGGCCACATCACGGCCAGAGATCCCGAGAAATCCGATCACTTCTGGGTCAACCCGTTCGGCGTGCATTTCAGCATGATCAAAGCGAGCGATCTCATTCTGGTTGATCACATGGGTGAGATCGTCGAGGGAAACAAGCCGGTCAACCGCGCAGCCTTCGTCATTCACTCACAGGTTCACGCAGCCCGACCGGATGTGGTGGCGGCTGCACACGCGCACTCTCTCTATGGGAAGGCGTTGTCCAGCCTGCGAATCGGGCTCGATCCGTTGACTCAGGACGCCTGTGCGTTCTACGACGATCACGCGGTGTTCGACGACTACACCGGTGTCGTGGCGGAGCTCGAAGAGGGCAGGCGGATCGGGGCTGCCCTCGGCCAGAGGAAGGCCATCGTTTTGTCCAATCATGGTTTGCTCACGGTCGGGGAAACTGTCGATTCCGCAGCGTGGTGGTTCATCACGATGGAACGTTCGAGTCAAGCGCAATTGATCGCAATGGCGGCGGGCGACCCCAAGCCCCTGAACCCTGACGTAGCGAAGCTGACTTACAACCAGGTGGGCCTCGAATACGCAGGATGGTTCCAATTCCAGCCGCTGTACCAGCGTATCGTCGCACAGCAACCCGATCTGCTCGACTAGGGCTTGCCGGAAGGAGGTAAGAGCTACTCGTCGATCGCCGCGATGTGCAGGAGGGCTGGGTAGTGGAGGCCGAGGTCCTCATAGCGTGGGGTGACACTCGGCTGGTTGCAACGATTCCGGTTGATTGTCACCGTGCGACGGTGAATAGACCGTCGGTGACCATGGTGAGCATGGTGGTGACCAACTCGCGCACTTGCGTTTCGTCACTGCGGAGCCGGTCTGCGCGCCAGCTCAACGCGAGGATGCCGTTCATCGCTGCCCATAACGCAGTCGCCGCTGTGTATGGATCGGTATGCGCGTTGATGCTGCCGTCAGCGGCTCCCTCGGCCAAAGCCGCGGCGAGTTTGCTGTTCTGTTCGGCGACCAAATCTGCAACCCTGATGAGAGCATCCGGTTCGTTCGGAGGATCGATGAGCAGGCGGAACTGATGCGGACGCTCAATGGCAAACCTGGTGTACGCCTCGGCAACGCGCAGAATCCGGTCGACCGGCCGACCGGGGGCGGCATAGGCAGCGTCCATGTATTGGCGGTTGTCGTCGAACGCACGCTCAGCCACCGCGATCAGTAACGCAGACCGGCCACCCACCCGGTTGTAGATCGTCTGGACCGCAACATCGGCGCGGTTGGCCACCGCATCCAAAGTCAATGCGTCCGAGCCGCACTCGAGCATGATCTCCTCAGCGGCATCGACGATCGCGCGACGAGTTGCGGCGGCCCGCCGCGCGGTACGAGTCGTCTCCTGCAGAGTCACGTATCCATCCTACGGCAGCCACTATAAGCCGATCCATTGTTGGAACCACTTCCAATATTGGAATTTATTCCATACACTGGCGATGACGGGCACAACGTGCCATGCGTATGAGCCGCATCACAGAACGACGTTTTCAGCGCGGAAGGCAAACCCATGGATCGGTTCGACATCACCTTCACCTCCGATTCGGAGACCTGTGCGGGCTGGTTCTATCGGGCCGCCGGCGATGGCCCGGCACCGTGCATAGTCATGGCGCACGGGCTCGCCGGGGTGAAGGAAATGCGCTTGGACGCGTATGCGGACCGATTCGCCGCACATGGTTTCCACGTGCTTGTCTTCGACTACCGACACTTCGGGGCCAGCGACGGTTCGCCGCGGCAAGTGCTGGACATCGGCGAGCAGCAGCTTGACTGGCGCGCAGCGGTCGACTATGCCCGGTCCCGGTCCGAGGTAGACTCGACCAGGATCGTGTTGTGGGGAACATCGCTGTCCGGCGGTCACGTGATGGCTTTGGCGAAACCGGTCGGGGCGGCCGCGGTGATCGCGCAGGTACCGCACACCGACGGAATCGCGTCGTTGCGGGCAATGTCGCCTGTGCAGTCCCTGAGATTGAGCGCTCACGGCCTTTACGACTTGACGCGATCCATCTTGCGCTTGTCCCCCCACTACATTCCGGCCTCCGGTGAACCCGACTCGCTCGCGTTGATGACTGCACCTGAGGCAGCCGGGTACCTACGCTTGGTCCCCGACGGCCACGACTTCGATCAACGGGTCGCGGCGCGGTTTGCTCTGCGAATCGGTCTGTATACACCCGGCAGGGCGCTGCGCGAGGTAGACGTGCCGGTCCTCGTGCAGGTAGCGAGCAGGGACGCAACCACCCCGTCGGCAGCGGCGGTCAAAGCCGGGAACCTGGCCCGATGCGGGGTTGTCCGGACCTACGACTGCGGGCACTTCGACCCTTACCTCGGGAGTACATTTGACACGTTCTTCTCCGACCAGGTCGAGTTTCTCCAACGCGCCCTCGGCCCGCGTCAGGGCAAGACCGTGGTCATCACCGGAGCAGGAGCCGGCATCGGTCGCGCCGCTGCTCGCCGCTTTGCCGCGACAGGATGGACCGTCTGCGCGACGGACATCAATCCATCCGTACTCGACGAGGTGCGCGCCGAACTCGGTGACGAGCACACCTACGCGATCCTGGATGTCACGGACAAAGCTCAGGTCGCCCGTGTCTTCGACGAGTTCGCGGCCGCACACGGCGGCTCGTTCAATGCGTTGGTCAACAACGCAGGAGTCGCCTTCATCGACAACTTCGAGAAGTTGTCGCTCGAGCAGCACGAACTGATCACCCGGGTGAACGTTGGGGGCGTGCTCAATTGCACTTACCTTGCGTTCCCACACCTGTCCGAGGCCGACGACGCCAAGGTAATCAACTTGTGCTCCCTCTCCGCCGAGTACGGTATACCGAGCGAAGCCACATATTCGGCCAGCAAGTTCTGGGTGCGTGGTTTCACCGAGGCGATGAACATCGAATGGGAGCGCCACGGTATTCATGTGTGCGACATCATGCCCAACTTCGTCGCAACTCCGATGATGGATGCCTCTCACGGACAGATCGTCGATTCCATCGGGATCAATCTCACCGCTGACCAGGTGGCCGCCACCATTCTCAGGGCCGCCGACGACCGTCACCGTGTGCACTGGATCGTTGACACTGCCAAACTGAAAGTCGTTCGCGCGATCACGAATAAATCACCCGCCCCTTTTCGGCGGCGATTGATCAAGAAGTTCGCCGGCTACTGATCGACTCACGCCTCGAGCCCCATCGGTAACGTGACTCGTCTGGTCCGGCACGGTTGTCCGCAAGATCCTGTCTCCGCTGTCGCTATTCAGAGTCGGCAGCACGTTCGCGGGCGGCGTGTACGGCGGCGGACAAGCTCGTGATGTCGTAGGCGCCGTAGTGTCTGCGGCCATTCACGAAAAAGGTGGGCGTGCCGGCCACGCTGCTGAGGTCTGCGGACTCGATGTCCTCGGCGACCCGCGCCGCGCCCGCGCCTGCCTGCACATCTCGCTCGAAGCGGGCCGTGTCGAGCCCGATAGCGGAAGCGTAGGTGTGCAGGTCTTCGAAACGCAGGGCGCTCTGGTGGCTGATCAGCAGATCGTGCATCTCCCAGTAGCGGTCCTGCAGCGCGGCGGCCTCGGCGGCCTCGGCGGCGAGCCGGGCGTGGATGTGGACGTCGGTCAGCGGGAGATGGCGCCACACGTAGCGCACGTCCTCGAATTCGGCAAGGAAGGCACGGACGACGGGCTCGGCCAGCCCGCAGTAGGGGCACTCGTAATCGCCGTATTCCACTATGGTCACCGGGGCGTGCCGGGGACCTCGTACGTGGTCGCGGTCGGGATCGACGGGCACGGCGAGGTCGATGATCGTTTCCGCTTTGCCGAGCACCGCCCGGCGCTGTGGCGCGGGCGGGAGTATGCCGATCACTGCGGTGACGAACCAGGAGGTGAGGAAGGAGAGGGGCAGGGTGCTGAGGATGCCGATCTTGGCGGCGTCGAGGTCGGTGCCGTCGAAGGCGAGCGTAGCGATGAGGAGAGAGACGGTGAAGCCGACCCCGGACATTGTGCCGCCCGCCGTAGTGGCTCCCCAGCCGACCGGGAGCCGGATCCGGCCACGGGAGACGATGGTGGTCAGCGCGGATGCGCCCACGATGCCGAGCGGTTTGCCGAAGGCGTAGGCGATGAGGATGCCCAGGGTGACGGGCGAGGTGAAGGAGCGGGCGATCTGGTCGCCGGTGATTTCTATGCCGGCGTTGGCCAGGGCGAACAGCGGGACCACCAGGTAGCTGGTCCAGGGATGGTACAGGCGCTGCAGGCGGTCGTTGGGGGACATCGCCGAGGCGATTCCCGCGCGTACGTGCCGTTCCAGTTCAGGGGTGGGCTGCTCGCGGAACAGCCGGAACAGGCCGCTGGCGTGCTCCAGATCGGCACGCGACGCCGGGTAGGCATAGGTGAGCAGCCCCATGGCGAGACCGATCACGATGGGGTCCACCCCGGATTCGAGCAGTGCGCCCCAGGCGACGAGGCCCAGCAGCGCGTACACCGCGCCGTGACGCACGCCGAGCTTCCGGACGAGCAGGATAACGATGAAGGTGCCAGCGGCGACGAGCAGCGCCGGCACGGTGATGTGATCGCTGTAGGCGAGGGCGATGACGCCGAGGGCGAGGAAGTCGTCGACCACGGTCATCGTGAGGATGAAAACCCGCAGGCCGGGAGGCATACGCCCGCCGACCACGGCCAGTACGCCCAGCGCGAAGGCCGTGTCGGTGGACATCGCCACTCCCCAGCCCTGCGCCGTCCCCTGTCCGGCGTTGATCGCCAGGTACAGGGCGATGGGCACGATCATGCCGCTGAGCCCTGCGGCAAGCGGGAGGGTCAGCCGCTTGCGCTCACGCAGCTCTCCCATGTCGAACTCGCGGCGCGCTTCCAGTCCGACTACGAAGAAGAACAGCGTCATCAGACCGCTGTTGACCCACTCGCGCAAGCCGAGTGAGATCTCGTACGACCCGAAGCCGACGGCCAGGTGGGTGTGCCAGAACGACTCGTACGCCCACGGTGCGGCGTTCGCCCAGACGAGCGCGGCGAGCGCCGCCGTCACAAGGACGGCGGCGCCTCCGGTCTCGGTGCGCAGGAAGTCACGCAGCGGGGAGTGGAAGGCTCTGCCGCACGCGGTCTGCCCGGTGTACTCGGTGGCTCCGAAGGACATGGTCGGTCTCTCGTTCGACGGTTGGTATATATCGCCGACCGTCAGGTGAACTCGGGTGTCCCGGCGGCAGCAGGTGCTTCCGCCCCGGCTGCCCTGCGATGTGTTATTGCTGGTAGCTCTCGACGGTGCGGGCCTCGCGGGCGTGGGCCTCGTCGGGGTCCTGGCCGAACTCCCGGCGGGCGGCACGCTGACGCAGCAGGTCCCAACACTGGTCGAGGGTCTGTTCCACGGTCGTGAGCCGTGATCGCCTGTCGGCGGTGGTGTCCGCCTGCTCGTCACGCAGTTCGTGTTCCTCATGTACGAGCTCGTCGATGCGGCGGCGGATGTCCTTGTCCTGCACAGGTGCGCCTTTCTCCAGCCGGCTTGAACACATGTAGCGGGCCGATCGGTACTGCCGGAGGCGGGCCCCGGTGTCCGGGGCCCGCCATCCCTGACGTGGCTGTCCTGTTCGGGGCTACTGCTTCTGCTTCTTCTGCTCTTCGGCGATCTGCCTGCGCACCTCGTCCATGTCGACCTTCCGCGACTGCGCGATCAGATCTTCCAGGTCGGTCTTGGACAGCGCGCCGGGTTGGGCAAAAATGGAGACCTTGTCCCGGATGATCGCAAGCGTCGGGATCGACCGGACCGAAAATGCCTGCGCGAGCTCCGGCTGGGCCTCGGTGTCGACCTTACCGAAGACCAGGTCGGGGTGACGCTCCGACACGGCTTCGAAGACGGGGCCGAACACGCGGCACGGCGGGCACCATTCCGCCCAGAAGTCGACGAGGACGAAGTCGTTCTTCGACACGATGTCGTCGAAGTTTTCCTTGGTGAGGTCCAGAGTGCTCACGGTTGTTTCCTTTCGGGTCGATGGGTTGTCAGAGCTGGGAGCTGCCGCTGTCGACAAGCAGGTCGGCTGCGGTCATGTAGCTGTTGCCGTCGGAGGCGAGAACCAGGGCAGCGCTTTCTGCACGCTGAAGATGGTTCCGCGGGAATTGATGGAGAAGACCTTGTCGAAGCGCTCGCGCGTGGCCTGGGCCAGGGTGGCCGCCCCCACGATGACTGCGGTCTTGCCGTCCAGCTCGGCCATGGGATGGTCTCCACGTTCTTGTTTAGTGATCACTAAAAAATAGGCATGCTCTACACTGTAGCGAACCCTAAAGAAAAAGCAAGCCGGATCCACGCGAGGCTGGTCCGGGAGGGAGGTCCGGAAGATGCCGAGAGGACGCAAACGCACGTTCGACGAGGACACAGCGCTGCAGACGGCCATGGAGCTGTTCTGGCGCCAGGGCTACGAGGGCACCTCGATCGCCGATATCACGCAGGCCCTCGGCATCCAGCCGCCCAGCCTGTACGCGGCTTTCGGCAGCAAGCTGGATCTGTTCGAGAAGGCGCTGGGCCGGTACATGGCCCAGCCGACCGCCGACCTGCGCGATGCGATGGAACAGCCGACCGCTCGCGAGGCCGCGCTGCACCTCCTGACGAGCAGGGCGGAGGCTTTCACCGCCCCTGGCCTGCCACGGGGCTGCATGACCGTGCGGGCGGGGCTCGCATGCGGCGAGGCGCACAGTGACGTTGTCGACCTCCTCGCGGGTGTGCGGGACGAGACCCGGAAGGCGGTGCTGCAGCGGTTCGAGAAGGCGGTCGCCGAAGGTGACCTGCCCGCCGGGACCGACTGTGGCGCCCTTGCCCGCTGCCTCATGGCCACCATCTACGGACTCAGCGTCGAGGCCGCGGCCGGCGCCCGGCGGGAGGAGCTGCTGGCCGCCGCCACCCTTACCGCACAGTTGGTACCCGCCGGCTGACATTCCCAGCCTCGAACCCGGGTCAGAGGTACTGCTGCGGCAACGGCATTCCGCGTTCCTGCAGGACTTCGCGCAGGCGGTCGGGTAGTCGGTGATGATGCCGTCGACGCCGCGATCCAGCAAGGGCATGCATGGTGGCGGCGTCGTTGTGGGGCCATCGGATCACGAGCATGCCGTGGGCGTGGGCTTGTTCGATCGTGTGCGTGTCGACGAGCGGAAGTTCGGCTGATCCGGTCAAAGGCAGCGCCGCGAGCGGCTCGATGGCGCGTGCACCGAGCGATTTCGCAGTGAGCACGACGCTATCGCCGTACTGCAGCGGGTTCAGCCCCGCCAGCCATGGGGAGCCCGGATAAAACTTGGTGGGTTCAGTGAGCGCGTAGAGCGGCAACGCGGGATCAACGGTGTGCACCAATTACAGTGCGCCCCAGTCGAAACTCTGGATCTTGACTCGATCGTGAACGCCGGCCTGAGCGACGACCGACACCACGCGGTCGACGAAATCTCGTGCTGGTCGCGTGTCGCCGCCTGCGGGGTCGGTCTTCAGCTCGATGCTGAACGCCACCGTCTTCGCGCCGCGCTCGCGAACCAGCTCGAATACCTCGGTGAGGGTTGCCATCGGAGCACCGGGTGCCGAACGTTGCCCGGGATAGTCGGCTTGGGTGATCGAACCGCAGTCGAGTGTGCGGACCTGCTCGAACGTCAGCTCCTTGACGAGTTTTCCGGCATACGGGAACTGTTGATCCTCCGGATGGGCAAGGCCTTTGTCGACACATTTGCCGGGATCGATCCGGCTGTCATGGGTGACTACCTCGCGCCCGTCCCGGGTGATCGCGACATCGAGTTCGAGTGTGCCGACTCCGACCTCGAGTGCCTTCGCGAATGTCGGCAACATGTTCTCCACAGTCAGTGCACGACCTCCGCGGTGAGCCTGCAGATCGAAGTCGAGGGGCGGGCTCGCCTGGGCTGCCGATGGCGCGAGCACACCGGCGACACAGACCGCTGTGGTCGCGAGCAACAGAGATGGTCTCACCGAAATGTTCCTCTCCGGTTGAAGAACGACGGGCACGAACTCGACCATGGCGCACCGCACTACAGGTAGGCGTGTGTGAGAACAGCGATGGATGGAGGACGTAGATAGCAGAGCGGAACCCTCTCGGCAATGGAACGAGTCCGAGCGAGCAGCTCGACAGCTCGGGCCTTGCTGATGGTCGTGACGACGCAGCCGGAGCCGTTGCACGGCAGGGCCGGTCCGCCCCCAGGCATACTGCGGAGAGCTCGATTCGGTGACCGACAGGTCGTCGTTCAGCATACCGGTGGTCGCCGGCCGGTCCAGGGTCGGACGGACTCGATCTGGGCGGCCAGCGACATCAGCAGGAGATCGCTGTTGGGTGGTCCGATCAGTTGTGCCGACAGCGGCAGCCCATCGAAGGAGAAGCCGATCGGTATGGCGGCGGCCGAGTTGCCGCACACGTTCCAGATGTTGGTCCAGCTCGCCACCGGCAGCGATTTGAGCGCTGCGCCATGGAAGTCCAGCGCGTCGAGCTGCCCGGCCGGCCACGCCGGGCCCGGAGTGGTTGGGGTGATGAGCACATCGGCGCGGTCGAAAAACGGCATCACCCGGTTCTGCACGTCGGCGACTGCCTGGGCTGCCTGCTGCCGTGCGGCGGGGTTGTCGAATATCGTTGCGTAGGCGGCAAGTTCCTTGGTGCGCAGTTCGAGCAAATCGGGCCGGTCCGCGCGGCGGGACTCCTCGGCCGCGGAGACCAACCAGGTGGGATTGAACGCGGCTGTGATGTCTGGATAATCGGGCTGATCGGTGAACACATGATGTCCCAGTGACACCAGGTGATCGGCCAGCGCGGTGATCGCGGCACTGGTCTGAGGATCGGTGATGGCCGCGGGAGCGACCGGGGTGGTGGAGATGGCGATGCGTAGCCGTCCAGGCGCCGATCCGGCAGCGGCGGTGAACGTCGTGGCCAACGCTGCTGCGGCGAATTGATCCACGCCCGGCGTTGCACCGGACACGACGTCATAGAACAGCGCCGCGTCCTGCACCGACCGTGACAGGCAGCCCAGCGAACCCAGGTTGTTCCACAGATTCCGGTTCGGGGCGGTACTGACACGACCCAGTTGCGGTTTCAACCCGAACAAGCCGCACCACGACGCGGGCAGCCGGATCGAACCGCCGCCGTCACCACCCACTCCGAACGGCGCAAGCCCGGCGGCCACCGCCGCGGCCGTCCCGCCGGAGGAGCCGGCGGTGGACTTCGTGGTGTCCCACGGGTTTCGGGTGATGCCGTGCCGGTCGGACTCGGTGAACGCCCAGATCCCGAACTCCGGCATACAGGTCTTGCCGAGAACCACTGATCCTGCCGCCCGCAACCGCGCCACCACCGCACTGTCTGCGGTCGCGGGTTTGCTGAACGCGCCACCACCGTAGGTGGTAACCATGCCTTGCACGTCGTTCTCGTCTTTGACCACGATAGGAACACCGTGCAGCGGGCCGAGTTCGCCGCCGCGGCTCTGCCGGGCGTCCAGCTCCGCTGCCTGGGCCAGCGCCTGTTCATGCATGACCGCGGTGAACGCGTTCAGCACCGGATTGATGCGATCGATACGTTCGAGGAAACTGCTCGTCAGTTCCGTAGCCGATACCTGCCGGGACGCTACCAGCCGGGCCAGATGACCGGCGGAGGCGAAACCCGGTTCCGCCGCATCGATGGGCTGCGCCCACACCGGCGCCGCCAGCCCTGCGACACCAGCTGTCGCAGCACCTACCACCGCAGCCGTCAATTTCATCGCCTCTCGGCGGCCGAGCCCACTGTGCTCAACGGTCGGCTTCCGTAACTCCATCTCCAACTCCAAACCCTCTCCACACCCCCAACCTGTCCGAACGATGCAGGACGGTAGCCACGTCCTGTAACAGCAGGTTTATGCGCCGGTTGATCGCGGCTGGGGACGACCGTTGCTCGCGCCCGTGCGGAGCATTCGATTTCAGGCGGTATCGGCCACTCATCCAACTCGACTCAGTATCTCCGCCCCACCTTCGGCGCCTTGCACCGGCGACCGAGCAGCTCATACTCATTTTTCGAGGTACGAGTCCAGCACCCGGGTCATGAGGTCACCCAGAGCGCTCCGGGTTTCGGGCCCGCCTGGTCGCGCGATCTCCTGCAGGGTGAATCCGTCGATCAACGCAACGAATTGTCGCGCCGGAGTCCGGGGATCCGTCACGCCGAACACACGCAGGGCTTCTTCGGTTGCTGCCTCGATGTTGTGCATGATGCGGTGCACCGGCTCGGCAAGTTCCGGGCGTCTACGAACGGCGAGATATGCCTCGAACTGAGCGACGGAGTCGTCGTTGTCCTGTCCGGACACGAGGTCGATCAGGCGTGCCGCCAGTTCGTCTCGCGTCATCGCGCTGGTTTGGGCTGCCTCCAGCAACGCGGTCACCTTGTCCGTCACCGTCTCGGCGATCTGGGTGATGGCGGCATCGATCACTTCGTCCACGGAACTGAAGAAGTAGCTGGTCGTAGAGGGCGGAAAGCCGGCCCGCTCGGCCACGGCGCGGAAGGTCACGCGTTCGAGCCCGCGGGCAGCGATGATCTCGATCGCCGCGGTGATCAATTGGTCTCGGCGCTCACGGCCTCGTGTGTAGTGCATGCGACGTGCCCGGGTCATGTGGACACGGTACCGACACCAGAGGAACTCTGGTCAAATGGCCAGAGTGTGAGTACGCTGGCCGCATCAGCTACCACGCTGCACCGGCGGAGCCCGTTGCCGTTGCCGGTCCGCTACCAGGAGACTTCATGGCCCGCCACAAACCGCCCGTGGCCGATCGCGTCGCACGATTGGTCATTCGAACAGCAGGAGCCCTGCCGACTCGCGTCCAACGGATCCTGGGCGGTCGAAGCATTCGCATCGATGGCGCCCGGCTGGACCCGACAGTCCAGCTCGGTGTGCGATTGATGAACATCACTGCCGGTGCGACCTTCGAGACGCTTCCAGTGCCCCGAGGTCGCGACCAGATCAACCGGGAGGCGTGGACCGTACGCGGTGAGCTACCCGCCGATATAGCAGACCTTGTCATCGACGGCGCCGACGGATCGCTCGAGGCGCGCCTCTACCGGCCGATCGGCACATCGACGACAACACTGCCGCTGCTGGTCTACTTTCATGGTGGAGGATGGGCCCTCGGAAGCTTGGACTCGGCCGACTCGGTCTCCCGATTCCTCGCCCGCCATGCCGATGCGGCGGTGCTCTCGGTGGACTACCGCCTGGCACCCGAACACCCGTTCCCCGCCGGCGTGAACGACGCTGTCGCGGCCTTCGACTATGCGGTCACCCACGCAGACAAGCTGTATATCGACCCGCGGGCGGTCGCGGTCGGTGGCGAAAGCGCGGGCGGAAACCTCGCGGCAGTCGTGGCCTTGCAGACCGAAGCCGAACGTCGAACGCGGCCCGAACGCCCGGTGCCGGCTTTTCAGCTGCTGTTCATGCCGGTAACGGACCTGAGCAGAAAACACCACTCCTACTCGTTGTTCGGTGACGGATTCTTCCTGACCGACGCGCAGATGGACTGGTACAAGAACCACTATTTGACCGACCCCGATCAAGCCTTGGATCCGCAGGTGTCACCGCTGCTGGCCGAGGATCTGTCCGGGCTGCCGCCCGCGTACGTCGTCACCGCGGGATTCGACGTGCTGCGCGATGAGGGTGAGGCCTATGCCAGGCGCCTCAAAGAGGCCGGAGTGCCCGTGGCGCTGCGCCGCCATCCCGGAATTGTCCATGGGCTGGTCAACGCGACCGGTGTCGGACGGGTGGCCGCCGACGTACTGCTCGAGACGGCGGGGGCCATCCGGTTGGGCCTCAACGCCGCTGACCACCATACCTTTCCGAGCGAGATAGAGACAGCGTGAAAAACAGCACAGATATCGTCGTCGTCGGCGCCGGGCTGGCCGGTCTCACCGCCGCGCGCGCGGTGCGCGCGTCCGGTCTGCGAGTCCATGTCCTGGAGGCCCGAGATCGGGTCGGAGGCCGCACCGTCAACCATGATCTCGGCGATGGCCACATCGTCGAAGCGGGCGGCCAATTCGTAGGGCCCACACAAGATCATGTTCTGGAGCTTGCCGCAGAACTGGGGGTGACCGCGTTCCCTTCCTACAACGAAGGCAGCAACACTTATGTGAAGAACGGAAAGACGCGTCGGTTCGACCACGGAGTACCCCCGGATCCTCTAGCGCTCGCCGACGTCGGCTTACTGGTCGCTCGACTCGACCGCCTCTCGCGAACCATCCCGGTCGACGAGCCGTGGCGAGCGCCGAACGCCCGAGCCCTCGATGCCGTAACGCTGACCAGTTGGGCCCGGCGAGGCGCCATGACCGACGGCGGCCTGGATCTTCTCAACGTCCTGCTCGGATCCGCGTTCGGCGGATCGGCCACCGATGCGTCCGCACTGTTCGGACTCTGGTACTTCGCCGGCGCCGGAAACGAACGCACTCCGGGCACCGTCGCCCGGATGATGGACGTTGTCGACGGCGCCCAGGAATCGCGATTCGTCGGTGGTTCCCAACGCCTTTCACTGCTACTCGCCGAGGAACTGGGCGATGCGTTGACCCTCCGCGCCCCAGTTCGCCGCATCGATCAGAATGCATCGCAGGTGGTTGTTCACACCGATGATGCCGAATGGACCGCCCGGCGGGTAATCGTCACCGCACCCCCGGTACTCGCGACACGAATTGCGTGGAATCCGGTACTCCCTGCTCCGCAAGAGGCACTGTTCCAGCGCATGCATTTCGGCACGCTCGCCAAATTCGAGGCCGTCTATCCGGAGCCATTCTGGCGCTCCGAGGGCATCTCCGGTCAGGGCGTCTTCCGTGACCCGTCCGCACCGGTCTGCTCGATGTTCGATAATTCCCCACCTGACGGCGGCCCCGGTGTGCTGATGGGTTTCGTCGGCGCACAGCAGTGGCGGAACTGGGCTCCCAAATCGCCGCGAGAACGCCGCGGTGCGGTGCTGCGCGCGTTCAGTGCCGTCGTCGGAGCCCGGGCACTGCAACCCATCGACTGCATCGAAAAGGACTGGACCGCGGAGGAATGGACGCGAGGCGGCCCCACCTCGGTTCTCGCCCCCGGCGTCTTGACCGAACTGGGGCGCTGGCGCGATGTTCCCTTCGGACGGGTGCACTGGGCCGGGGCCGAGCATGCCGACTACTGGAACGGATTCATGGACGGCGCCGTCCGATCCGGCAAACAGGTGGCCGCCGAAGTCACCGCAGCAGAAGGAGATCTATCGTGACCGACCGATTCGTCGTCAGCGCCCACCGCAACCTTGCGGTGACCCCGGAAGAAGTGTGGGAGCTGACCAGCGATACAAGTAGGTACGCTGACTGGGCCAGCAGCGTCCTGGAGGTGTACCGAAACCACGGACATGCCCGAGAGGGAGGTGTCTACACCGAGAAGGTGACGTCGGTAGGGCCGTTGACAACTCACGCAACATGGACCGTTCAGAAGGTCGAGCCGATGACCCTGCGCATCGACTCGGGGGAGGGATTCGCCCCGTTGCGCAATGTGGTCAACATCTTCCGCTTTGCGCCGCTCGGCGGTGGGACCGGCACGTCGATGACATACGAGTTCCAGTTCGATCTGCGCCCGCGCATCGTCGGCTCGCTGGTCCATCGACTGCTGTCCCGATCGATGGCGGCCGGTTTCGACGAGTCGATGCGTGCCTTGGAGTCGGTCATCCTGTCGGAGCGCGCCGATGCCGAGCGCTAGCCTCGCCGGCAAGGTCGTCCTGGTTATCGGCGCGTCCTCCGGTATGGGGCGTCGTTTCGCTGAGCTGGCCGCCGCCGCAGGGGCTACCGTCGCGATCAGTGCCCGGCGCGCGGAGCTCTTGAACGAGATCGCCGACACTCAGAACGCTCTTGGTCATCGCTGTTCGGCGCACCCCGCCGATGCTACGGATGCCGCCGCCGCCCAGCAGGTGATCGACCAGGTTGTCGACCTGTACGGGCTTATCGACATGGCCGTGCTGAACGCCGGCGGCGCACCAGCGCTCGATCTGACGATCCTGAGTGCCGATGACATCACCGGATACATGCGCACGAATTACGACGTCACGGTGAACTACCTCGTTCCGATAGTGCGGCAGATGCGTTCTCAGGGCAGCGGGACTATCGCCCACACCAATTCACTCGCCGGCTGGTATGGGATTCCATTGCAAGGCCCGTACTCGGCGGCAAAGGCCGCCCTGCGGGTCCTGTTCGATACCTACCGCGCCGAGTACGCACGCAGCGGTATCCACTTCGTCTCCATCTACCCTGGATTCGTGCGCACGGACGCGACAATCGGCGATGGGATGCCCGCGCCGGGCGAGATCGACGAGGACACCGCGGCCGAGCACATGATTCGCGCCGTCATCGGGCGCGGCGAATCGTATTCGTTCCCCCGATCCACGGCAGGCTTGGTAGGAGTCGGTCGCATCATTCCCGCACGCGCACGGCGAGCAATCCTGCGTCGACTGTTGTAGCGCCGAGGACCCGGCCTTCGATCAAGAGGACATCCATGACAGTGGCATCACCGGTAGCTGAGCTACGACGAGCTTTCCAGGACGGTACGACCCGGTCCACCGAGTGGCGCGGCGCCCAACTGCGCGCACTACGTCGACTCCTCCTCGACAACGAGGACGCGCTCGCTGTGGCCCTGCATCACGATCTGCAGAAAAGTGCCACCGAGGCACTGCTGACAGAAATCGGCGTCGTTGTCGGCGAGATCGACCATACGCTCTCCCATCTGACGCGATGGCTACGTCCACGGCGCGTGTCGGTGCCCGCCAGGCTGCTGCCTGCCTCGGCGCGAGTGGTTCGTGAACCACTCGGCGTCGTGTTGATCATCGCACCCTGGAACTATCCGATTCAACTGCTTCTCGGCCCCCTGGTAGGAGCTCTCGCGGCCGGGAACACCGCGGTTCTGCGTCCCAGCGAACTCGCACCCACCACGTCGCGGGTCCTCGCCGAACTCCTACCGCGGTACCTCGACCCACGTGGCGTCCGCGTCGTCGAAGGAGGTGTCGACGCCACGACCGCCATGCTGGGTGAACGCTTCGATCACATCTTCTTCACCGGTAGCGGTCGAGTCGGCCGGATCGTGATGAAGGCCGCGGCAGCGACGCTGACGCCGGTCACTCTCGAACTGGGTGGCAAGTCACCTGTCTGGGTCGACGGCACCACCGACCTCGCGGTCACAGCACGCCGAATCGCCTGGGGAAAATTCGTCAATGCGGGGCAGACATGCGTCGCACCCGATTACGTCCTCACGACACCGGCGGTTCGGCCACAACTGGAACGGCGCTCGCCGACGCCATTGGAGACCTGTTCGGGACCGACCCCCGGCACAGCCCCGACTACGGACGCATCGTCTCCAACGCCCACCTCGACCGCCTATCGAGATTCCCCGCCCAGGGAACACCCGTGGTAGGCGGAGTCATCGACGAAAGGTCGCGCTACCTGGCGCCGACCGTCCTGACCGAGATCGCACCGCACGCACCGGTCATGGACGAGGAGATCTTCGGACCCATCCTGCCGATCATCGATGTCGCCGATGCCGATGCCGCCATCACGTTCATCAACGCGCGTGACAAGCCGCTGGCACTGTACGTATTCAGCGAATCAGCAGCGACCCGAAGCCGGTTCGAACAGCAGACCAGCTCAGGCGCATTGGTTTTCGGCACCGCCCTTCTTCACCTCACCGTACCCGGCCTGCCCTTCGGCGGTATCGGAGCCAGTGGCATGGGCGCCTACCACGGTGAGCCCTCCATCAGGACGTTCAGCCACGAGAAGGCAGTTCTCGACAAACCACGGCACCCCGACCTCACTCGGCTGGTGGAACCGCCCTACAACCGGTTCGGGCGCCGGCTCGTGCGCCTGTTGTCCACCAACGGAAGAAGTCTCGTCCCCCGCAAGAGAAAGTCCCCACGATGACCAACGATGCCACCGACATCCGCGCCCTCGCGATGGGTGTGCATGTCCTGGACGTACTCGTACGCCCGGTAGAGGAGATACCCGCAGGACAGGGCGGAAGCCTCGTCGAGCAAATCACGATCAGCGCGGCAGGAACCGCGGGAGCACCGGCTCTGGTCATGTCGAAACTCGGCGCGCAGGTGCGCTCAGCCGGTGTGATCGGCACCGATACCCTCGGTGATCTACTGACATCGCTGCTGCAACGTGACGGGGTCGACACCTCGTTACTCCAGCAGATACCAGACGTGCAGACCTCCGCGTCCGTGCTACCGATTCGGCCGGACGGATCACGTCCGGCATTACATGTGGTCGGAACCAACCAGTATCTCGCGCAACATATTCCGTGGGACGCCCTCGCCGAGGCAGAGATAGTCCACCTGGGCGGAGCCGAATTCTACGGCGGTGACACCGCGGCCCAAATCCTCTCGCGCGCACGAGAGCACGGCGCCATCACCTCGGCGGACAGCCTTGCCCCCGGTGTACCCGACGCACTGGCCTACGTCCGGTCAGCACTGCCACACCTCGACTACTTGCTTCCCAACGACGAACAGATCATCGGGTGGACCGGAGCATCGAACCTGCACGACGGCTGCCGCCGACTCATCGAGTGCGGCGCACAATGCGTAGTCGCGACCGCAGGTGCCGCCCCCACAGTCATCGCGACCCGAGACGGCATCACCGAGGTTCCGGCGTTCTCCATCGACGTCGTCGATACCAGTGGATGCGGTGACGCGTTCACTGCCGGCTTCATGTACGCCATCGCTCTCGGAATGACTCCCGTCGCCGCGGCAACTTTCGGCAACGCAACCGCCGCCCAGGTCGCGCAGGGCCTCGGCAGCGATTTCGGCATCTACAATTTCCATTCCGTGCAGCAGTTCGTTGCCGACCATGGCAGGAGCCTGAACAACCATGAACGGTAACGAGCTCGCCGCCGTCCGCGAGTCAGTGGCCGAAACCAGCCGAAAACTCCACGCACATGAACTGGTGCTGGGGACGGCCGGCAACGTCAGTGCGCGCGTCGGCGACCTGATAGCCATCACCGCCACCGGAGCCACCCTCGCCACCGCGACCCCAGACGACATCACGGTTGTCGATCTCACCGGCAAAATCCACCTCGGACGACTACGCCCGACATCGGAACTGAAGATCCACCTCGGCATCTACCGCTCCTCCGAGGCAGGTGCGGTCGTTCACGCCCACTCCCCGAAGGCGGTATCGCTTTCGCTGGTCACCGACGAGTTGCCGGTCATCCACTACCAGCAACTCCTTCTCGGCGGCGCGCTGCCCGTGGTGCCGTTTGCCCCATTCAGTACCGACGAGCTAGCGGCCTCCACGCTGTCGGCGCTGGAACACAAAAGCGCTGCGATACTGGCTCACCACGGATCGGTGGCAGTGGGAGCAACGCTCGACAAAGCACTCGACAACGCGTTGCTACTGGAATGGTTATGCCAGATATACCTCGACGCAGCGGCGGTACAACCTCCGGCATCGCTCACCGACGAGCAGCTCCGAGCGGTAGTGGAAACGGCAGTGCGCACAGGCTACGGCACCACGCACACAGCGGACCCTCGTAATATCGGCTGAGTGTGCGGGATGCGGGCGCTATTGCGGCAGTCGCTCCGGCTTGAGGAAGCAGCGGTGGATGATCAGGCCGGCCGCTCCGTGCACGACGGCTTGGGCCGCAGTGGCGAGGCCGTGATGGTGATCTCCCGACGTGTGCCCGCAACAACTCGGCGGTCCAGTTCTGCCCGCACCATCGTTCCGAGGCAATCGGCGAGTTCTGCGTAGCGGCCACCGAGTATAACCGCGTCGAGGTCGCAGATATTGAGCACCGCGGACAGGGCGACGCCGAGCGCGGCGCCGGCCTCGTCGACCGCGGCGCGTGCCTGGACATCACCGCGTGTCAGGGCTCGGGTGAGCGCCGTGAACCGTTCACCGCGGCCAAATCCATCGCCACCGCCTCGGTGTTGTCCGGTAGGGCGGGTGGAACTCGGTATCGGTGTCGGATGGTCGCGTGGCGAATTCGCGGTCCTCGGAGCCCATTTCGACCATCGCGGCGCTCGAACGGGCGAGATGGTCGCGTTGATGCGTGCATTGTGGGAACCGGGCTGGACCGAATTCCACGGCACCTTCTATCGGGTGCCGCGCCTGGAGATGAGTCCCACACCGCCGCCTATTCCGATCCTCGTCGGCGGGCTCAGCAATATCGCGCTGCGCCGTGCGGCCGGCCATGACGGCTGGATCGGCGATCTGATGACCACCGACCAAGCCGTCGAAACAGCCACCGTGCTGCATCGGATCCGTCGTGACCTCGGAGAAGACGGCGAATTCAGAATCGTCGCCCCGCTCATTGATGCAACCGGACCCGACGACTACCAGCGCGCTGCCGATGCCGGGGTCCGGCGGAGGCCGCGGAAGCGTTGCGACCGGTCTCGGTGGCTACGCCGAACCGGCGGGGCCGCCCGGCGCCCGGCAGTTGGTCAGCGTTCCGCTGATCGAACCGACACCCCGGCTCGCCCTGCTCGCGATCTGGCGTTCAACGGGTGGAATTTCCACCTGGCTCATCCGATTCGTCGAGCCGCTAGCGGCGGCAGGATCGCAGGTGCAGGCACCAGCCGACGAGTCTCCGATTTCCTGGGCACCGGATCGTGCCGCGATCTAACCGATTTCCCATACCCTTGTAGTACAAGAACGGTTCCTACGGCCTCAAACCTGCCGACTCTGGACCAGACGGTGGAAGGGAATGCTGCATCGGACCACGGTGTCTCCTATCCGTGCACCAGCCCGGGATCCCCGGACCACCCGGTAGCGTCGTTGTAGACAACAACTACATGGTTCGTACGCGGTTTCGTCAGTGACTTTGACAGCTGCGGAGCTTCGAGTTACCTTCGAATTTGCTTTATCCACCTTCTGGGGATGTTTTCACCACTTTTCGGTGCACGAGTCCCCCCTCGCGCACCAAAACACGACATTTGCACCCCTGGTGAGGGTCGAGTGGACAAGTCCGACTCGAACACGGAGGTTACCAGTGGTTGTGGATGTCTACCTGCGGTTTTTCCTGGCGTTTGCGCCAGATCGGGCCGTACGCACGGCGCCGTGCACTGCCGGGCCGGCCGGCGACAGGCCGCGCGCGGGGGTGCCGACTGTGATCTCGCCCATAATCCCGCCCCAGACGCCGTGGCAGCATCTCCGGGCTGAACTTTGTCCGGATCGCCGCCCTCACTCAGCGCGATCCCAGGTCACCGACAGCGTCGTCACGGTCGGTCCCAGCCCTGGTCGAACTGCCCGCTAGTGGCCGGGCGCGGGCGTCGGGACGGTCCAGACGCGGATGCCGTCGCCGTAGGATCCCCACTCGTCACCGGGGCCGGGGGCTCTGTAGCTGGTCAACGGTTGATTGTCGGCGTGGATTTCGCCGCGGTCGACTTCTCTCGTGTCGATCTGCGCGCCGTGCAGATGCGGGCACCAGCGTTCGGCGATGGTCAGACAGGTCCGGTGCATCGCCGAATCGATGACCACACGGCGGTCCGGGCTGAGGATCACCCACGCCCGTGGAGGAAGCTGGTCGCCGCATACTTGGCAGCGCCATTCCGCCTGACATCTCAGCTGCAACGCAGGGTCGACACCAAGCCATTTCGGGCCGGCAAGCGAGAGCGGAGTAATCCACGGCACCGGCAGTCCCTCGCTACGCGGCCGGGGCAACCCGACTACAGCCGCGGGCACTCCCGGCGCGCTGAGGCCGCTGCCGCGGACTACTGCGTCACCGGTCAGTGCCGGACACTCAGATGCGGGCGTGGTCACAAACCTGAGGTTCCCCGGTTCCTTGGAGGGGCACTGGTCACGCCGTCGCGTTTGCCTTCATCGACCTCGACGCGGGCGAGCCAGTTCCGCAGACACGACTCGGAGATCCCCAAGCTCTTGGCGACCTGTCCGACCGATTTGTCGCTGGTTCGAGCGAGCTCGATCGCGCGCTGCCGGAACTCCGGCGGGTGTGCTGCAGGCATCCAGACTCCTCTCGGAGGCGAGAATCTCGACTCACCGTCGGTGTCCGGAAGACCGGGTCAACCTCAGCTTGACAGAGTAACAATCCACAGTCCCAGCGTAGATTGCGTTCCACCGTTTCCGGGCACGCACCGTATAGAGATCAGGTCGATTGTTGAGCATGTCGCATACGCCAGGTGGGTTCGGGCGGCGATATGTCACGCTGTCCGGGCAAAACACGGACCCGCTGCGTGGAAGTGGCCAACCGTCATATCGGTGAGCAGCTTGCAGCCACCGACGGAACAGTCGATCGAGTCGGTGCAGGAGGATACGGAAGGCGACAGGTCGACGATACCGAAACACATGAATCGGTGGTGGATACTCGGTGTTGTTTGCGCCGCGATAGCAGGTTGTTCGTCGACGCCACCGGCGCCCATCGAAATCGGGCAGGCCCGCGGTTCGGGGCAGCGGCTCGAGTATCCGACGGCGCTCGACTCGTCCGGCTACTTCGCGTTCGATCAGTGGCCGGCCGCATGTTCGTTCCTGACAACCGATGAGATCCGATCGGTGCTGCCACAGGCCGAGAATATTGTCTTCGAGCCCGGCGATACCGATATCCGGATCATTCCATCGGGTCGAGAAGTTACCGCGCTTCGAGCGAAATGCTCTGTCTCATTGGACCTTCCCGGGATGAGGGCCGGCGTATTGATCGATGAACACGGCGCCGGAAGACCCGTGGACCGTCTTCCGAAGAGTGAACAGGTCCCGCGCATAAATCAAACCGATCTCGGCGACGGTTGCGCAGCAGATCCGGCCTCGACCGAAGTCTCGTGCGCGAAAGACCGTATCGTGTTCACGATCTCCACGCCGTTCACATACCAGGAGCCCGTCGGCGACGGTCAGGTCCGGTACTCGGCGAAGGGCACCGTAAACAGCTTCAGCTCCGGCGACTTCGCTCGGTACCAGACATTCCTACGCGATAGTGTCACTGTCCCACTGGCACGGCTCATTGTCGCCAAGATCTAGTCGCAGGCCAGATCACCTTTTCCGCCCGGCGCAACCACAAGGTCGCGCCGGCTCCCGCCGAACTCACCGATAGGGGTCTGTGGACCCTGGTGACTGTCGACGGCGCCGGCGCGGCGGGAGGCAACTCACCGGGCACCGGCCGCAGCCGGCCGCGCAGCATGCATACCGCCGAGGGATCGAGCGAAAGCACGCAAGGCCCTGGTTTCGTTCTCGGCGATCCAGACCGGAACCAGGACACACGGAGGAAGGTCACAGACCGGGATCAGCGTCAATCCCGGATGTGTATGAACCGGAACGGACTTTCCGAGGCCGAGATAGGGAATATTGCATCGCCGCACCGACAACATGACATCGAGCACGCTCGCCGGGCCGTCGCGATGCGCCGCCCAGGGGTCGGGTACGAGGGGGATTCGGGTACCCTCTGGCGTTCGCGACGGCGTCCACGCGTCTCGGAAGACCGCCGGACCGCCGCAATCGATATCGAGTAGCGTGTGCTCGGCCGCAATCTGCTCGATACTCACCTGGTCGGCGCCCGCCAGCACATGATCATTGCGCACCACCACTGCCCGCGGTGCCTGCATCAGGATTGCACCGGCCCGGCGGCCGTCGCCGCTGACCGCGGCAGTGTCCCCACCTGGCGACCATGTGAGCAGGATATCGATGGTTCCGCGCTGCAGAGTCTCGAAGGCGTCACCGCTGCATTGCGCCGCCGTCAGAACTTCGACGTCGGGATTCCGCGCCGCACCAGCACTCGCCACACGGCAGGCCAGGCCACCGTCCACGGCAATCGAATACCCCATTACCAACGGAACCCGACGGCTACGCGCCGTTATCCGTGCCCGCGAGATCGCCGCGTGCATACAGGCCAGCCCCTCCGCTGCGTCCGCCCGGAACACCTCGCCCAATTCACTCAACCGCACCTGACGTGACGACCGCACGAACAAGTCGCCGCCCAATTCCGCTTCCAGCGCTGCCACCACCTGGCTCACTCGCGCCGGGCTGACATGCAAGCGCTGCGCCGCCCGCCGGAAATGCAATTCCTGGGCCATCACCAGGAAAACTTCGATATCGCGGAACTCCACGGTCACCCCCGGCGCCGGAGGGCGATCCGTCGGCATCGTGTGGGCAGCGGAAAGCCGAGACATAGACCCGGGACGGGCGTTTTGCGTGGTCGGCGGTTTGTCCGGTCCGGTGATCTGTCCATATCAGTTCATCTATCCTGTGCGACGATCCGGCGCAGAACCGCTCCGGATCGGAAAAACCTCCGATCGCCATTCTGCGGTTCGGTCACCGAATGCGAACTCTGAGCCGACCGTTACCGGTTGCCCGTCCTGCTCGTTACCCGTGGGGTGCCCACGCTGGCGGCGCCGACGCCCCGGGTCGTAACAACCTTGCCCGGCGCAGACAGTCGGCGACCAGCACGGCCCGAGAATATCGACCGATACGTCCGATCAGTTAGCGGGCATAAACAGTGAGCCAACGCGCCGGGCCTTTCCGGGCGATAGGCGGATAATTGTGCATTATGACCTATTCGGAGCCGGGGAGCTCGGACGAACTGGATCTTCATGCATGGCCCAAATCCAGGGAGAAATGAACCGCAACAGCGGGAGATGAATATTTCCGACCGTCAGAAGTGCTCCCGTAACCCTTGCCATACCCGCTACTTCGGCACCACGCTGATCCGCGGCCAGGAAGGCGTCACCGATGGAACTTCGTGATGTCGAAATCTTCCTGGTGGTCGCCGAAGAACTCAATTTCACCCGGGCGGCCAGGCGTTTGGGTCTGAGTACGGCGCGCGTGAGCCAGGTGATCCAAGTACTCGAGAAAGACTTGGGCGGTGCGCTCTTCCTCCGTACCACCCGCCGGGTCGAGTTGAGCCCGCTCGGCGCCCGGTTCCGAATCGACGCCGAACGTGGCGCCGGTCGCCTCTACAGTGCGATCGTTCGAACCCAAGCGGCGGCCCGCAGCCGAACCGAAGTGCTACGGCTCGGCCACTCCCCTCTGGTGAGCGACGCCCTCGTCGCGCACATCGCCGACCGCTGCGAAGCGTATGCGTCCGGTATCACCGTCACCACCACATCAGACTGCCCGTCCACGGGATTCGACCGCTTGCAGAACAATGCGAGTGATGTCCTGCTCGCGTGGTCGCCGGGCGGCAGCGATGCGGCGGTCGCGGGTGGGGACCGCCGGTCCGGCCCGATTCTCGCGTCCGCAGCCCGGGCCCTGCTGGTCCGAAAAGACCACCCCCTTGCCGGCTACCGCCACGTCAGTATCGAGCAGGTCGCCGCCTGCTGCCAGCTCTTGGACACCGGCACCGACGGCCCCGCCGCCTACACGGCAGCGTGGACACCCTCGTTAACACCGCAGGGTGCTCCACTGCGCCGGAGCCCGGCGGACCTCTTCTCAGCGTCGCCTCGCCGCTCGGTATGTATCCACGACGCGGCCGCTTGGGTGCAGCGGGAAGGCACGCCAACACTGGTGATCACACCATTATCGTGTATTCGGTCGTATCCCGGGCTGCGGCTGATCCCGGTTGTCGACCTGCCACCGTGTGTGTTGGTTCCGGTATGGTGCAAGAGCCGCGAAACCCACGGTGTCAGGTTGTTGATCCAGAGCCTCGCCGAGCCGCGGGTCCTGGGTTCGGCCGAGCACGGGCATCCCCCCGGCGATATCACAGCCTCCGTTCACTCGATGCCGTGACGCCCGACCGACAGCGCGAACGAGTAATCGACGACTACTCGACACCGCTTCCGCTGCATGCGGCAACGGTATGGAGCTGCCTGTCGCTACCGGCGTTGATCCCTGATCGCGGCGACTACGACAGCGATTTCACTGTTGATCAAGTGGACGAAGTCTGCCGCGCTCACCGGGACCGCGGCACGGGGGAGGTCCATTCCGATCACATACCGCCCGTCACCGGAAAGATCACGCCAACCGAGGTGGCGGCCCACTCTACCTCGTGGACCGAATCTCGAAATACCCTGCTGGACCGCTATTGTGCCCGTCCAGGTGAGTGGGACGCTTTCAAAATCGGCACTGCGCCGGTGGACACTGTCGTCGAGATCGTGCACCCGGGAGACGCCGTGATCGTAGTCGATATGGTCGTTGGTGGGATCCGGCAGTAGAACCGTTCCGCGACGGCCCTTCCCTTCCTCCGGCAGCCCCGCGACAACGGACTGCGCCAACTCGATCGGATCGCATTCGGAAATCCGGAACCGATCCCCTGGATCGCCTGCCACCTGCTCGATCGCGAACCCCCGAGAGCCACGGCGAACCCCTTGCAACCGTCGGATACCAGGGCCGGAAACCTCCTCCGCCCAGGCCAAGACGCGGAGATCCGGCCAAGACAGTACCTCCAGCACCTCACCGAGTCCTTCTTCCACCAACGGTGCCAGCCGCTCCTGCGTCTCCGCCATCTCCCGCACATAGTCCGCGTGGTATCGCGTCCGGCTGATCACCCGGAACGGTTGCGGGAACTCGTCGTTGGCCCGCAACTGGCACAGAGCGTCGAACTCGACATCGGTCAGGTCCCAGCTTCGGTTCATCGGTCCAGTACAGGTTTCGAGACGAGCGGCGAATCCCCGAGGGCTTCCGTCAAATACTCGGTGGAATTCAGGTATTCGGGCGACTTCCGGCCATCGTTGTCCCTGCCCGCTTGCGCCGCGCTGCCCGCCGGTCCCGGCGAGCCGGGGGTCCCCATTCCCCCAAGCGGCGGCATGATCGGCCGAGCCGCGGAGGCCAGGGTCGCCGCCGGCGCGAGACTCGCCCGCGGGAACAACCGCGCGTTCAGCTGCGGCGATTTCGGTGCGGTCGGTGCACTCACGCCTGCCCCCTTCGGCACACCACCACCTGGTAGCCCACCCACGCCGGACGGTACGCCCGGCGTCGACATCCGCAGCGCCTCGGCATCCCTCATCGCTTGATCAGCGGTTTGACGTGCGAACTCGTGCTGCGCCATTTGCTGCGCCGCCTGCATCGCTTGCTGAGCAGCCTGCTGCCCGGCTTGCATCACCTGCTGCCCGGCCAGGTCCATGGCCCGTTCCGCCGCATCGTCGGCCACGGGGGCGTCCGGCACGAGGGCTGGCCCCTGGGGCATATTGGTGGCGGACAGATCAGGCATCGGCGAACCGCCTCCCGCTCCGCCGACGGGCCCGACCGTATCACGCCCGCGCGGTTTGTCGTGGCCTCCCGGATTCGTTTTGTAGGGTGCGTAAGCCACCGGGAGCACCGGAACTTTCCCAGCGGAAAATGCGTACCCATCCACATAATAGTGCTTCATGAGGTCCTGGTAGAATCTTTCTTTGTTCCTATATCCTCCTTGCCCCATTTCGATTGATTGCGGCATTCCCTCATCAGGCATATTCCGTCTAGTACCTTCGAGCCATCGCCCGACATGCCAAAGATTGTCACCGATGAGATTCATGGGATAAATGAGACTTTCGGTGGATTTGGCATATTCGAAAACCGCGCGGCGCGCCTGGTCGGCAGCGATTCCGTCCCAATTACCCTGTTTTTTGAGACCATCCACGGATAAACGGAGATCATCGAATATCTCCTTGTATCCCTGAGCCATCCAGTGCCATTTATCAGCGGCCTGTAACGCACGCAACGGAGCATGATTTCCACCGATATAAGCACCCAGTGTGTATAGCGCTGGGTAACTCATACTTCGGTGGTTCTCGGCCGATCCGAGCAGGTCCTCGTTGACCACCCGACTGTTCTCGAGCCTCTCATTCGGTCTCGACCCGAAACGGGGATCAGTTAGATTACGGGGATCATAAAATTTCCAGAGTTCCGAAGCCGTGGTCAGGGAGGGTCCGCCGATGTCTTTCGGCGTCACTCGGACACCATCGAATAGCCGCGCGTTATCCGCCTCGCCCGCATCATATGCTTTACCCGCTGCGACGAACGTGTCCTTCATGGACTGTAGAATTTCTACATGATCCCCCAGAATCCGGTCCAGCTCCTCTCCTTTTGCCGCGAATACCTTGGCCAGAGCTTCCCCAGAGTTGAGATTGGAAAAAGGGCTCGACACCGGCGAGTAGTGGGCGACCTCCTTCGCCACCTTACGGAGGCTCAGCAACCCCCCGATCGCATCGGCGGCCAACTCGGCATACTTCAAGGCCGCACCCTGCTCGAATACTAGGTCACCGGCAGTGGCCAATTTCTTCAGTTTAGGCCAGGGGTTGGCGGCAGGTGCCGGGGGCGTGTTTCCATCCATGTCATTCCCCTTTCAAGCCACCGAGGCACGTCCGTTCCCGGGCGTACACCACACGCCACCGACATACCCGGACCTCAGCCACGTGTCCGCACATTTCACACCTCGGCGTGATCATAGCCACCCATCACCTCATATCTCCTATTGTTCAACAGCGCTTATCGGATACCCCTAACAGGAGACAGACTTCGCCGTTGTATCCGGCAGACAACCTGAGCCCTAGTGTTCCTGCTGCTTTCGGCCATGATCTCGGGCTGGCGAACGTGCACGGACTTCCGTGCGCCTACAGCGAAGAATTGCTCGCCTTCGCATTGATCCCGGACCCGCGGCAGCATCACATACCGACAGGATTACTAAACGATGGTCCGGACTTCATCGAGGATAGGTAATCTGAGTTTCGTTCCGATCAGTGCCGACTCCTGTTGCCGGCACCGCAGGAGACGTTCGGCATCGACGAAAGCCGAATCGTCCACCAGTCCCACCCGTCGAGGCGCATCGAGAATGTCCAGCAGTAGCGCCCCGGCAAACCTCCGACCAAACGCTGGAGCCAACGCCGTGATCACGTTCAGAAAGTCAGTACCCGCCGATTTCTCGTTGCCGGCTCGCTGCTTGCCGAATCCCCATGTGGCCCGCCGGTGGAGTCATTCGTTCCCTCCCGAGCCCGCCGAGAGCGATCTCGGTACTAGGTCCAAGCCGGATACATCGACTGAGCCCCCGTCGTACAAGGGTCCGATGCCGGTCCGTTCCATCCCTATTGAAGACGATCCCGATGGCTATGTGCCGGCGAGAGGCCAGAATCCAGCGCCATCTGTCCATAATGGGCTGGATCCTCGCCCGCCTATAGCCAACGATCCAGTGGTCAGAGGAAAAGGAGGCCACATGAACGACATTGCCGCGACCGGACGGACCGATTTCTCCCTACCAGAGACCACACTTGCGAATCAGGCTATGAAATTCGCCAAGCGCATTCTCCCTGAGTTCATCTACAATCACAGCATTCGCAGCTACCTATTCGGCCGCGCGCTGGCTCAGGCCGGCGGACTGCGCCCGGGCTCACACTACGACGACGAACTCGTCTTCATCTCGTGCATGCTCCATGACAGCGGATTGAGCGATGAGGGAAATGGTGCGCAACGATTCGAGGTCGACGGTGCCGACCTGGCCGCGTCATTCCTACGGGACCACCGAGTAGAAGAAGAACGAATCGATCTCGCTTGGGATGCGATTGCGCTCCATACCTCAGACGGTATCGCACACCGCAAAGGTCCGGTGGTCTCGGTGACACAACTCGGCATAGCAGCCGATATCCTCGGCCGCGAACGGGAAAACATTCCCAAAAAGTTCGCCGACCAGGTGCATGCGGCTTTTCCTCGGGAGAACCTCGGGTATGCTCTGGCCGATGCGGTGGTGGTCCAAGCTTTACGGAACCCTGAGAAGGCGCGGCCGATGACGTTCCCCGGGCACCTTCTGGAACTTCATCGTCCATACGGATCAACACCGAATTGGTACAACGCCATCGAGGCAGCAGGATGGGGCGATAAACCCATATCCGGCAGATTTCCCACCGCCGGCACGCCCGAAGAACTGACGCAGCTGTTCACCGATACTCTTGCAGCCGGCAACGTGGACGGTGTGGTCTCCCTTTTCGAGAAGGATGGCTTCCTTTCCTGCACCCCGGGGGATGTGGCACAGGGAGTCGACGAGATTCACACCCGCCTTACGCGGTATGTCGAACAACGTACCGAAGTGGTGATGGTGCCGCAAAGCCTGCAAATCGTCGGAGCGGTCGCCGTCATGAACCATCGAGCGACGATTGTGAACTCCCACGGAACAAGGACGACGATATGCACCGGGACCTCGACGCGGAGACCGGACGGCACATGGCGTTACGTTACCCTCAATCTGTCCCTCGACGGTTAGACCGGCGCCCGATTCCCGCGGTCCTTCGTGACGGGTTTCATCAGGAGCGACAGGGACGGGGATGCGGTCGAGATTTCAGCTCGGGTCGTATCCCCGTGTCGCTCGATGCAGTCACTCATAACCAGCAGGGTCAGGGGTTCCGTATCGAGTAGATCATCTGCTGGTGCATGCCGGCGGATCACGCAAGGTATTGATTTCAATGTATTCCGGAGAATCACCCCGACCGCATGAACCCGACGTACACCTCCGAATTTCGACACCGGAAGCTGTTTTCGATTTCCGTGGCTGCGCGGAGTCTGTCGAGAACCTGATTCGAAAGTGGCCGGCGGGGTATGGGTTCACCCCGATAGTCCTCGACCCGGGAAACAACCCGCTACCCGAACGACGCATGCCCTGTGAGGAACTGTGGCTGCCGCCGGACTGAGTCACCGTCAAGCCACATGCGCTCGGTTCGGCACGCGGGCACATGCCCCTTCCCGGCTCTCCGAGTTTTCACACAACGAAAGGAACGAAGCCATATGAGTACCGGCACGGTATCCGTCGCGGAACCCATGCATTCCGAGATCGTAACGCGGCTGCAGATCGAGTTCGCCGCCGAGTTCGGCACACCGAGTCCAACGTTCGACGTGCTGCTGCCCCGTTTCCAGGCGCTCCTCTCGGACAACGCCGCTTTTGCACTTCTCGCCGGGGATCCGATGGCACCGGCGGGCTACGCCGTCGTCACGCTACGCCCGACGGTCTACTGCGACGGGCTACTTGCGGTCCTCGATGAACTTTACGTGCGCCCGCCTCTTCGCCGCTCGGGTATCGGTACCGCAATGCTCGACCGGGCGATTGCCGAGGTACGCACCAGAGGCGGCGGCGAGATGCATATCAACGTGGATGAGATCGATATCGACGCACGGAGATTCTATGAGCGCCACCAGTTCGTGAACATCCAGCCCGGAACCGACTACCGCATGCTGTGCTACACAAGAGAATTGTCGATTCCGGCGGCAACATGATCAGGCGTTCAACCATCCGCTTCCCACACGGCCCGGTTCGTCCAGAACTGCAGCCGACAGATCGACCGAACCGAATATCGAGTAAACCCGGAAGAATAGCGGGCACGGGGATATTATGAAAGAATGTTGATGCCAACATTTTCCGTCACGATCATAGGGGTACTTGCGGCCGTCGTCGCACTGATGTGGAAACGGTCGACTCCTGGCCTCACAGTGTTGTTCGCGCTGCTCGGCGCCTGGCTCGGATTTGCAGGGGGAGCCTTGGTCGGTTTGGCTGTCGATATCATCAGTGGCGGCGGAGGATTCCTCGCGCTGATCGGCCACACTGCTGCAGCTGCTGGAGCTGTCACAGGGGTGCACAGAGTATGTACACGGGCACCGGGCGAGTAGCTCGGGAATACTGCGGTATTCGCACGGTAATTTTGCGAGGCTCCCCAGCACGATTTCGTGGTCCGTTTCCGGGCAACGTGACGAGCCGGCACCACTGACCGGACTCGGGTGGTCCGGTCAGTGGTCGCCTCGGCCCTCGGAGACCAGATCCAACGGTTTGACAGGGGATAATATGGACCTTCTTCCAGACCCGGCATGGCCGGTGCTCGTACTCGCCGGAGTTCAGTTCGTGGACGCTGCGATGTGCGTACGGCCGCCGCATTTCATTGCACTGTGCTTGAAGGCCGTCAATTGGCCGCGAAAACTATGGTGGTTGTTGCCGCCCATCAAGTCTATCCTTGGAACCGGCATGATCGCTGGGCTATGGTTTCCGTACATCGCGGCGGTATCATGCACAGCGTTGGTTGCTTACTTCCTTGTCGCAATCGGAATGCATATCGGAGCCGGCGATCTCGGCCGCAACCTCTACATAAATGCCGTCGGAATGCTATCGATCTCGGCCACAACATTGCTCGGCTGCTTTGTGCTTCCGAATCTCTGAGGCGAAGCGCCGATCGGGGCTCACCCACACCCGCCCGGTGCGAACCACATCAGGCGGCTGAAACCTTCGGCTCGCGACGAAGAGTAATCTCTCGGCGAGAAACCGTCGACTGCAAGTGTTCCCGTCAGGCACGGACCCAACGAAGCCCACGCCAGCCGATAGATGGGCGGTACATCGGGGAGGATGGTGATAAATTCGTGCCATGAGAACAGTAGCTGTTCTAGCCAGAGAAGGCGTGATCGGCTTCGAGTTCACGGTACCTGGTTTGGTTTTCGAGATGGCCAACACAGTCGTCAGCAACTCTTACGCAATCAGATTGTGTGCACCCGGCAGGCAGGTCAGGGCAAGTGCACAGCTCGGCGGATTCGAACTGAACACGACCTGGGGACTCGAGGGCCTGGCAGAAGCCGATCTCGTGGTCGTTCCCGGTGTGCTCGAGTGTTTTGAGCCGCTGTCGGCGGAGGTGAGTTCGGCGCTCCTGGCGGCTGCAGATCGCGGGGCCCGAATCATGTCGGTGTGCATCGGTGCCTTCGCGGTAGCATCTATCGGTCTTCTGGATGGTGTTCGTGCGACTACTCATTGGAAGTTCGCGCCAGTGCTTGCGCAGATGTACCCCCGTGTCGAGGTAGATGCATCCGTGCTGTACATCGATAGCGGTCGAGTGCTGACGTCCGCCGGAATCGCTTCGGGGCTCGATCTGTGCCTGCATATCGTCCGGTCCGATCTGGGTGCTGAAGCCGCCGCCGATACCGCCCGCAGAATTGTTATGCCACCCCATCGGTTCGGCGGCCAGGCGCAGTACATCGAATACTCCGCATTATCGCACGGTAATGCTGGACTGAGCCGAACTATGGAGTGGATACAGGAGAATCTACATCTTCCGCTGACTCTACACGATATCGCCCAACATGCGTCTATGAGCGTCCGTAGCCTCAATCGGCATTTTCGCGCCGAAATCGGTGCGACTCCGCTTCAATGGCTGCAACGAGCAAGGCTCGATCGCGCAAGGCAGCTACTCGAAATGACAAACCTCAGCGTGGAGCGTGTCGCAATCGAAGCGGGTTTCGGAACCGCGCAGGCCTTGCGCTATCACTTTTCAAGAATTATCGGAACCTCACCGTATTCATATCGCGCAACATTCAGTGAAGCAAATGCAGCACGCGTTTTCCCACCGTCGACGGAGCACAATAGCGGCGGGCGGCGCGGATGATTCGCAGGTATCGGCCGCGGCAACCTGCCGAACCGTGACAGCCGCCGGCACTGCGTGGGTTGTTCCATATCGCAGATCCCGCGCTACGGTGCGATACTCGTGAATGCGTGAACGGGTGGTGTGTCGTTACCCCCGCGCCACACCGAAATGAGCATGCACGGCGGGAGATCGGAAACGGGGACCAAGGCCAGGCCCGGATAGCAGCCGGCCCAAGGCAGCGAAGCAACCGTCAGATACGGTAACCGAAGCCGCTGGACCAGCGTCATCACATCCAGGATGCTCGACCGGCGGTGCCGGTAGATGTTCGTCGGCCCCGCGTCTGCGCACCGCAGCGGTGTTCCCCTCGGCGTATGGGTCGGTAGCCATACCGACCGGCAAGGATCCGACATCTCCCGGCCTATGTCCAGAACAACGTGGCGCGCGGCGAGGGTCTCCACGCTGATCTCGCGGTGCCGGGCAAGTGCGTGATCGCTCGGCACGAGCACCGCACGAGTTGTTTTCGCCAGCACCGGACCGATGCTCAGACCGTGTCCGGTCACCAGGTCGGTGCCGTCCACGGGAGTCCACGCCAGCAAGACATCGATCAGCCCCTCCTGAAGTGAGGCGAAACCGCTGCATTCGAACTGTGCGAAGGTGACCACATCGAGTGCAGGGTTCCTGGCCTGGCACTCGTCTGCCAGATGCGCCACGAACTTCGCGCTCACCGTGGCTGGATATCCCACACGCAGAATCTCCCGGGCGCTGGCGGCTGTGAGACGGGCACGTTCGACAACATCGAGAATCTGGGCGTGCGCGGGTCGAATGTCCTTGCGCAACTGCTCACCGAGTGCCGTCAGCTGGACCTGGCGGGAAGTCCGCGCAAACAATTCTCCGCCTACTTCTTTCTCCAGGGACTGCACTATTTGACTCACCCGGCCGGTCGTCAGATGCAACCGCTGGGCTGTCCGACGGAAGTGCAGTTCATCGGCAAGGGCGAGGAACACCTCTATACTTCGCAGTTCCATGATCTGTGCTCACTTCCTGCACGGAAACACATTCGAACACGCTGATGCCGGGCCCCGGTCCGGCCCTTGCTGGGCCTGGGTGCGCCCGGAAGCACGTTGATGCCCCCGTCTCGGCATCGGCGAGGGAGCGCGGCTTGCTGCCTTCGGCTGCTGTGTCGACATATCAGGTCCTCTTGGCTCGAGGGATCGGTGTGAGCAGGGGACGAATCAGGGGCGATTCATGTGACAGGGGTCGGCACGTGCCTGTGCTCTCGGCCCGCTCGACACGTCTGTCCTGCTGGCCACTCGATCGTTGGCCATGGGCGGGCGAGATAGCCAGCCCATTATGGACAGATGGCGTCGTATTATGGCCTCCACCGACACTCGGCATCGCACCGGATAACATGACCGGGTGGCAGTGGTGTTCGGATGCGTGGCATGACCGACTGGAAACAAGAGCGGCGTCGCCTGTTCGCTGTCGCGTATCGGCTGTTGGGCAGCGCCGCTGAGGCCGAGGACGCGGTGCAGGAGGCGTTTCTTCGCTTCCACAGTTCGGCACCCGCCGATTTGAAGGACACCCGCGCCTGGCTCACGACGGTGACATCCCGCATCTGCTTCGACACGCTGAAATCTGCTCGTGCGCGCCGTGAGAGGTATGTCGGAACCTGGTTGCCCGAGCCGTTGCTCGCCAGCGACGATATCGATATCGGTGATACCGCCGCGCTGCGCGAGTCTGTCCGGGTCGCGGTCCTGCTGGTCCTGGAGACGTTGACGCCGGCGGAGCGCATAGCCCTGATCTTGCACGACGCGTTCGGTATGGATTTCGACCGGGTCGCAGCGGTGGTACAGCGATCTCCGGAGGCCTGTCGTCAACTGGCGTCCCGAGCTCGCCGACGGGTACGAACCGAGGCACCGCCCCGCACGGAGGTCTCCACAGCGGAACATCACCAGGTTGCCGCGGCGTTTCTCGCCGCCAGCGTAGACGGGGACCTGGATGCGCTCGTCTCCATGCTCGACCCGCATATCGTCCTCCGGTCCGACGGCGGCGGTCATATTCCGGCCGCCCGGCATCCGGTGGAAGGGGTGGACAACGTCTTGACGCTGCTCGCCGGCCTGGGACGGCTCTACGAAGGCGTCGAAAGCATCCCGGTAGCACTTGCGGCCGGCGAAGGGTTTCTGCTGGTCCTCGCGGGCACTGTGCTCGGAGTGATCAGCCTCGATATCGATAGAGGCCGGATCACGGAGATGAACCTCGTCGTCAACCCGGAGAAACTGCGTCGTTTTGCATCGGACAGCTGAACCCCGGCGAGTCGAATCGTTCAGCTGAATTAAATGCCTGCTCGCCTGACTGAACAAATCGCCGGCAGGCCGCGCGGTCATCTATAGTCGAATCCGCGTGACGATGGAGTATGGGGTAATTGGCAGCCCGACTGATTCTGGATCAGTTCGTCCAGGTTCGAGTCCTGGTACTCCAGCTTTCCGGAAGTGAACCTTGCACTGGTCCGCAACTCGAGGTGGGACACTGGTAGGGTTTTCGGGCCGCCGTACGTGTTACACATTCGGTCTCGGCGTGATACCTGATGGGGTATGGGGTAATCGGTAGCCCGACTGACTTTGACTCAGACGATCCAGGTTCGAGTCCTGGTACCCCAGCCGAGCGTTGGCGCAGCCGACCGCCAACAGCGCCTTTCCAGCGCACCTCGCCCAGCATGCGCTCATAACTCGCGCACCCCGCCGTGTGGTGTGCGAGTTCGCGTTTTCCTATTCTTCCGAGTAGTCGCCACCGATCCGGTCGCCAGGGAAAGCGTACACGCAACGATACGCCGCGGCGAGATCCCGTACACGGTAGACGGTGGGATACAGGCACGTTCTGCCCATGGGCTGATTCTCGTCCGGTAGGTCGGCCCCTCGACATTCGACTATGCAAGAGCACACAACAATTAGGGTTTTTCAACAATCAAAGGTGACATTCTGCCCGAAACGACCGACGCGCACCGGTCCGATCACACCCGGATGGTGCAAATGACCAGGTAGCCGGCATCGACCGACACCGGCCGATGCCTGACGGGAGGTTCCGGTCTCGACCAGAGCCGAAACGAAGCCTTTGTTGACGATATCGGCCGGCGAATTACTCTCGGGCCATACCTTGCCGGACAGTGAGGCCATTCGGTTCGGCCGAAGCGAACCGGATCGACAGATCGAGAGGTCCCCATGTTCTCCCACACTCAGCACATCAACCGGGTGCGTCGCATCGCAGTGCGCTGCCTTGCCGCCTGTACGCTCGCAGCGCTGCCAATGGGGGCGGCTCTGATCTCGAATGCATTCGATACGACCCCCGCCACGCGGCTCGAGCAGGCGAGGCCGGAGCCCAGCGGCGAACTCGGCGGCTCACACGGAGAGCTTGGACAGTGCACGGAAACCACATGCAGGCCCCAGCAATCGCCGAACGACCCGTCCACACCCGATGAGCCGGAGGTCGAATTTCTCTGAGGCAGCTCGGATCTCGCCCCGATCGGTCGCGTGCCACCGCTCGCTGCACGTCCCCCGCAAAAGGCGCCAGGCGTTACGTGAGCTGCTCCAGCTGGCGCATGCCTGGGCCAGTGATGACTTGTCGTTGGCCTGAGCGTGGGCCAGGATAAGCCACTCGTTTCCCAACGATTCGAAGCAGAGCTACCCATGGTGGCAACCAGCCAACAGGACCTGTCCTTCAATACCTCCGAAGTTCCCTCGGATTTCACCGCGTCGGAATCTTCACACCTGGCAGGTTTCGAGTGCGCGCACCGAATGGCGTTGAATCTGCAGTCCGGCCGTGCAGTCATCCTCAACAAAACGAGATACCTCCCGTCCGGACCATAATCTGGAACATCGATATAACCGCCGGACCCGCTAGGCGTATTCGGTGAGCGCCGCTCGTAATCGACAAGCAGGCTGCGGACGCAAAGGCGATCGGAAACACAAGTGACCATGTATTACATATACAACAGCGCGGGAAAGTTTGTCGAAGTCGAGCGTCCGCCCGATACCGGTTACTACTATGTGCGAGAACGAGAAGGTATTGACGATTTTGACATAACCGACGATTTCAAATACACCTTGTGGCAAGCCAACCCTTCCGGCGACGACAAAATACTGAAAGAGTGGGGCAGCGGTGACGACAGGGACTTCATCGTCACGGAAGACGGCTACAAATACAAAACCAAGAAGAACTCATACGGCAATACCGTAGCCGACCCCGACGCAGGACGAGAACGCTACTCCCATAGGATGCCCGACAAGGTCGATCCCGACAACAGCAGCAGTTCGCTCACCAGCCCCAACGGAACCTACCGTTTAAAGTTGGACGACCAGGGGAACCTGATCCTCACCAGAAACGGTGACCCCGTCTGGGGTTATTCGGGGGCAGACGCACAGAACCTCCTAAAATACCTGGAATCCCCTGACAACAAAATTGCACTCAGGGACGACGGGGCGATCGTAGAAGTCGACAAGGACGGCCAGATTGTCAAAGTTATTCGCGAGGCAGGCGACGAAACCCACCCGATACTGATCGTCCTGTATCACCCGAAGTACGGCACCCCGGTTCTGCATCATGCGATTTCGGAAACCCAAGATGCGCTGCAGCTACAGGTGGATTGCTTCGGAAAAGGAAAGCCCGAACTCGCGAAAGATGTATCCGAGTACCTCACGCACAACGACAGGCTCGCAGACCGGAGGAACCAAAGCAAGTTCACCGATAGGTACAACAACGACTATCTCGATCCGAATACCGATATCAAGATGAAGTACAAACAGGCGGATACGGCCATTGCCGGCATAGCGATCGATACGAGTACGACGAACAGTGCCGCATTCAAGAAGATTGTCGATACGTACCATGAATTGAACGACAAACTACGAGCAGTCGACAACGAATCCTCCAGATATACTGAAAAAGTATGGGACAGCCCAGGCGAGGTCACCAAGCTCTCGAAAGACGGAGAGATCGCGCTGTTGAACGCGATGCAAGAAACCCTGCGAGCCGCTGACAGAGTCCTGGAACAAGCCATAGCCGACAACCGCGAACTGGCAGACAGAACCGACCGGAAAAAGCCGGACGCACGTGAACGCGCCCGACGCCGTACCCAGGCAGCGGTACGGCACCGTGGTGGCGGGAGGGATTTCGCGGGTGACTCCGCAGGCCCCGTATCCAGGCAGACCGGTTCCCCACTTATTTCCGGACCGGGCGCCGGGCCTTTTCCTCTCGGCGAAGATCCCGCGCAAGCCGCGAATCCCGCACGCAAGATGCCGGAGCCCGATATCGACCGGCTCCTGGATGCCTCGAACCGGCCGTCGCTGCCAGCTGCCCCGAATAGCGCCCCGGACGCCAGTGCAATGGTGCCCATGATGCTGTTGCCGATATTGCAGCAGATGATGCAGCAACGGCAACAGAAGGACACCGCCGCACGCCAGGAGCGTGAACCGGTCCCACCCGAACCCGCATGGGATCGGCCTGCTCCAGGACCCGCGCAAGCGGCGTCGGTTCCGGCATCCCACAACGACAGCCCGATCACCGCGCCCGCGGCCACCGAACACGGTCGCCAGGCAACCGCGCCTGGCATGGTGGACGTGGAGCTGCCCAACGGTGCCACACAGAAAGCCCCGGCGATCGTCGCGGAGGCGATCCGCCGCGAGATCGGCAACACCGAAGGCAGCGATGCCCACGCCGCCTACGCCGGAACCCCCGCCGCCCACTCCTGGGTTCCCATCGATGCCGCGGAGGCCCACACCGGAGACATCGTGCAATGGAAGAATCGCAGCGCCCTCGTCGTCGGCTTCGGCGACGAACTCTATTTCCTCAGCAACGGGAAGATGGTGGCTGCCGATGTCGACAGTCCACCGGACGACGGCCACGGCGCGCATGGTCCATTCCAGGGCTTCTTCCGGCCGCCCGGTACCGCTGCCCCGGTCCCCGCGGCGTCGGCCGGATAGCGGAAGAATGTGGATCCGGTCGGCCACACAAAGCGCAAACCACGGAAACAGTCGTGCGAGCACAAGTAGAGTTCCAGGCATCATCGGCGTCTGGATACACCGTGGCGGCCGGCGTTGCGTCGTTCGAGAACCGATACCCCTGCGGGCTCGGATGCGGCGGGAGAGGTAGCGGACATGCTGTCCAACGGGGATGTTTTCGCCGGATACACCATTGAACGGCTGCTGGGCAGCGGCGGTATGGGCGCGGTATATCTCGCGAAGCACCCACGCCTGCCGCGCATGACGGCCCTCAAACTGCTGCACACCGAAATGTATTGCGATACGACGAGCCGTACCCGCTTCATCCGGGAAGCCGATACGGTGGCCCAGCTCGAGCATCCCAACATCGTTACCGTCTACGACACCGGCCTGGACGACAACCGCCTGTGGATCTCAATGCAGTATGTGGACGGCGCAGACGCAGCAGCCATCCGATCGCACGAGCTTCCCCCGCACCGGGCACTACAGATCATCGCCGACACCGGTGCCGCACTCGATTACGCGCACAGCAAAGGCGTACTGCACCGCGACGTCAAACCCGCCAACATCCTCCTCGCTCGCCCTGCCGACCAAGGTGGCGAACGTACCTATCTCAGCGATTTCGGCATCGCCCGGTTCGCCCACGACACCATCGGTCTCACCGAAACCGGCACTTTCACGGCCACCCTCGCCTTTGCCGCGCCGGAGCAACTCACCGGAGGGGATTTGGATCACCGCGCCGATCAGTATTCATTGGCCTGCACGTTGTACGCACTGTTGACCGGCGCGGGACCATTCCCGACCAGCGATCCGGCCGTGCTGATCCAGGCCCATCTCTACGCCCCACCACCACCACTCACGACCCGGCGCCCCGACCTTCCGCGCGCGCTGGATGCCGTGCTTGCCAAGGCTCTTGCGAAATCACCCGCTCACCGCTACACCTCATGTCTCGAGTTCGCGGCCGCCGCCCAGTATGCTCTCGAGTCCGCCACGACGCGGCCGGAAGCCTTCCACCTCGTGCCCTCGGGGCCGGGCCATGATCCACTCACTGCCGGCGGTCGTCCGCCCGGCCCCGTCGTTGCGCCGCCGGACAATGTTCCCTACCCAGCGCCCGGCCCGAACAGACCCCGGATTGCTACTGTCGCTGTCATCACCACCGTCCTGGTGGTGATCATCGCGATCGTCATCGGCATCATCGGCCGACTGGACGATGCGCTGTCACGAAGGGCCGTTCCGACCGAAGAAACCGCCGCTGCTACCACTGTGCCCGCCACCGTCCACACCGCGTCCCGGAGCCGGACCATCGATGCGGTCACCGCAAATCCCGCAAGAGCCACCGCATCGGCGATCAGCTTGGAATTCCCCGCTCTGGTGCCGGCATCGAGTGAAAAACACTCGGGACACGAAGGGGTGTACTGCTGGATCTCGGTGTCCGACCTCATACATCCGCCGAATCTGAACACCACGATAGATTTCAAGGACTGGAAGGAGTCGTGGATTTGCGACTCCAGCCATTATACGAAGCCATTCGTCCGCATCTACGCCTACGAAACGCCCGCGGCGGCCGCCGCGGTCATCGACGGACTCCCGGCATCCACGACCCGGACTGTGGACATGAACGGCGGCACCGGATACACGAACTACCGTATAACGGAGTCATTTCCGGCGATCATCACCACCTTCGCCGAAAATCCGAACCGCGCCCAGTTCCTGCTGTACGCGGAGGGCGCCACCAGCATGGAGGATGTCTTCGCTTGGTGGTCGAAGGCACCCTTGGGATGACCATCGCGCGAAATAGATGCGCCGAGACACAGCTTTCCGGGCCACCCCCGTATAGGTCGCACCCGCGGGGTCACCAGCAGTTCTGCACCTGCCGGCCATGGTTCGCGCCACATCGCCACTGCCGGCACCCGGTGATCATCGAGCAAACCTCAACAGTTAGGCGGCCGGGCGGTCGAATAGCGAGAATCTACTGCAAGGGGCGACGCAGACACTCCGGCAAGGGCAGCCCTCCCACCGTCGACAGAATCGCCACTGCCGGCCGATGATTCAGGAGGCACAGTGGCCACTGAAGAGAAAGAGCTTGCAGGACGGCCCATATCAGGGACCGTCTGGCTGGACACGACCACGGTAGACCAGAAACCATTCGACGAACTGATCGCATCACTCGATGCGGTTTTCGCGTTTCCGGAGGTGCGGTCGATCGAGTGGGACCAGTACACACCGTACTACCTCGACGGTTGCATCTGCGTTTTCACCGTGGACGGTGTCGGGTTCCGTATCACCGGCGCAGATGACTTCCGTCCCCGGGGTAACCATCTGGATCTCGACGATCTCCGGCACGACGACAACCCACCGAAATACCAGGGTTCGCGGCAGTTCGAGGTCAGTAGAGACCTGCACACGGCGATCACGGCGTGCAGCACGGCCCTCGAGAGCGGCGCGTACCACCTCGACCTTCGAAAGCATTTCGGTGATCCGGCGACGGTGCTGGCAACTCGCGAAGGGTTCGCGGTCGAGTACTACGATCCTTCCTGAGCGAAACGCTTCGAGCGACCTCGGTAAATACCATACAAAGCACAGTAGAGCAAACGAAACTACGGTTGCCGACCGCTCAGTGGCAGATACTGGCAAAGCATGAGCGCCCACGCCGATACTCGATCATGCCGGCAGCCACGCAAGGAGGTACAGTGGCGAAAGCGCAGAAGGCCGTGGCCGGGCGGCCGATCCGAGGTGTTGTCTCATACAACGGATCACCACCGGTCGAGCAGAGGCCGATCGAAGAGCTCGTCATCGCGCTCGATGCGGTTTTCGCGTTTCCGGAGGTGCGGTCGATCCGGTGGGACCAGTACACACCAAACTTCGGGAGAGCCGGGAAAATCTCCGTATTCACAGTGACAAACATCGGGTTTTTCATCTCAGCCAGTGGTACCGAACCCGATTCCGACAACGGTGAGTATCTGTCGTTGGGCGCGATCCGGCGCGGCAGCCAGCGGCCCGCCCAGAAGCCCGGGACACGTCTCGGAGTGAGCGAAGAACTGTTCATGAAGATGGCCGCATACAGGTCGGCCATGAAGGGCAGAGCACACGACTTCGACCTCCGCAAAAACTTCGGCGATCGCAGCACAGTCATCGCAACTCGCGAGAAGTTCTCGGTCGAACGGTGCAAATATAACTGGTGACGGTCTCCGGTCGGAGGGTCGCGCACGAACCTATCAGAGCGATAGCCGAATGCGTAAAGGGGATATCCTGATGGCTCAATCTTGGGTGCACGCCGAGGCATCTGCTCGTCATTTCGGTGGATCGCCCGAGGACTACATCGCGATCCACGAATGGATCGACGCCTTCAAATCCATTGTCGGTGATGTCACCCATCGTCAATACCGGCACAACTCACACGGGCCGTGGATGGCACAGGAAGTCTTCGGACGCACCGTCACCAACAGCGACGACCGGAAAATACTCGTACGCGAGATCGCCGAGAACCATATCGTCGAAGACCTCGGCTGGTTACCTTCCCCAGCAGACTGGTCAGCTTGTCTCACCTGCAAGACATGGATGGGCGGGAAAAGAAACAAGTTCATCGGACGCGAGGAACTCCTGAATTCCGCGCTTCCCCACCCCAACAGAGCACACGGCAACCATCACCGAGACGAACCGGAGCCAGAGTAGAGCCCATTCGCGCCCGGACGGATTCCGGTCCCCTGCAGAAGGCCCTCTCCTCCGCATGCGCAGTACAGAACCATGTCGGTCAGAGCGTTGCGCGCCGCGGTCCGCTCATACTCTGACGATCCCCGCTGTTGGTGATCACGTCACGTGCAGCACCGGGTTCGTCCGGTTTCGGGAAGACAAACGAAACGATAGGTCTTGATAAGGCGAGGACGGTGCGCCCTGGGGCGTGTCTCGGTACACATTTGACCGATTCACCAGCCCACCGGCAGTCCGCGAAGGTCGGGAAGTAGAATCGCGCCGTTGATCGGGCCCGGCCACGCAGCACCGATGATGCGACTGTGGTCGCATATCTCCTGCAGTCGGTCGAAGGCACCTGAAATGGCAGTATCGCTGAGTCCCGCATCGATCCAGCCTGCGCGCAACCACTCCCTGTCGACAGCTCGAACAGCTTCGAGCACCGACGAACTGAGCTCGAGATACCGGAACTCCTTGACGAACTCCGATCGTATCCCCCAGAAAGAATCGGGAGCTTCCGGAAAAGAGAGGTCGTGGTCCAGCGCGACGATACCGCCGTTGTCATCGGTACCGAGGTTACCGTGGTTGCGATCGGTATTGGCGATGATGTAGTCCACCACCGCCATCTGCTCGCGTTGATATTTCGGGTAGAGGAGGTGAGCTGCGGCCACCACCCCCTGCTTTTCCCACTGTCGATTTTCCAGCCACCTTTCGAGATCAGAACCGCTCGGCGTGTGACTCGAAATTTCATCTTTAAATTTTCTCGCCGCCCGCGCAGGATAACTCTCCCGAGCAGCTACCCAAAGCTGGTTGGACCCGCGTCCAAAAGGTCCATTCGCGAAACCGGTGGGCGGAACAAGCTCGAACCCGAGCGCTTCGGCGAGCCGGTATGCGCTGACCGCTCGGGCCGCAAGATGTCCGCCCCCGAAGGGTATCCCGTATCGACAGCGCCTGGGTTCGGAGAACAACACTGGAGGATTCCTCTCCAAGTGGGTCGGAAACGGTATCAACGGCATGTTCTCCAGCAGGCCGGGCTTGTAGAGAGAGCGCGCACCGGACTCGGTGCGAGCCACGAAAGCGCCACCACTCTCACCGGTCAGCGGCTTCGGCTTGACGGACGCAAGGGTTTGCATAGCTTTTTCTCGATCGCTGGGCCGGAATGCGTCGGCGCTCTCCAAACTTCGCGCCGCTATGCGAAGACCATCCGCTCCGGATCGATACGGACGTACCGACACGCGACCGACCAGTGCGCCGATATTCGCCAGTCGATCCAATAGTTCAGCGGCGGCACCAGCAAGCGACATCCTCGATTCCATCCAGAGCACTTCTTTCGCGAGTAAATATTCCGCCGAGAACACGCAGCATGAGACCGTCAGAGAGGCGCACCTGAGCAGGTTCCGTCACCGACCCGAACACAACAGGGATGCGCAATACGGGGTTTCACCAACTCCGGTTCGGCTCATACTCGACGGACCTAAACGTCGAATGCCTTGGCAGCTGCCTGTTCACCGACCTCCAGCGCTTTTGCGGCCAACGTTTGACCATCGGCGATCTGCCCGAGTATTTCCGCCACGATGTTCATATTTTCGGTCACTTGCTTCATTCTGTTGCGGAAGCCGTGCGGACCGCCCGCAAAACGTTCGCCGAAATTGTCAGGCCCCCATGCCTCCGGACCTATCGCCAGGGCATCCAGGGTACGGGATCTCAAGGAAACAAGCCGGTCGCGGATATCCGCGGCGTCGGCAGCGACCTTCCGAATACCGTCTACATCGACTTCGACATTGTTCACGGCATCTACTCATTTCAACGATAGGGGAAAGTATCCCGCTCACAACGAATCTCGTCCTCGGCGAGCCCCCGCCACGGCTGGTTTCTCCACAATGTCACACTCACCGACAATCGACCATTGCCGACCGTCACCTACTCAGATCGATAAGCAATCCCGAACAATCCGGCCGAACCGGCCGTCTTCTGCTCGATCGAAAGGCTACGGGCACCGCCGATCACCAGACAGACTCGGTTGCACCGCCGGATCCATTCTCGCCGGGCACATGTGGCTCCACGCCGGTAAACGTCATCGGCTCGTCGTCGCCGCTCGCACCGTCGTCTCGCTCGGTGACGAGCATGCCGGGTGCTCGGAGCAGGGTTTCGTCATCGAAATTCGGCATACCTTCGATCAGTTCGTACAGTTTGGGGAGCCGATTGTGTCCCTCGACGATATCGGCCATCAACTCATCGGTCTTGCGTCGGAGTTCCTCGACCGCCCGCTGTGCGGTGGTGGTGACCCTCTGCGCAAGCTTCCGGTACTCGAGGTCTTCGGCGGCAGGGCCGAAGCGAGTCTCGATCACGGTTCCGTTGGCATTGACCGTAATCGACACCGCACCGTCTCGGGACGTAGCCTTGGCGGTGAGCCGGACCCGCTCCTGCTGCACCCTGGTGAGCTCCGTCACCTTTTCATGGAGGGCGTGGATCACCTCATCCGCATCACTGTCGTTCCAATGGCTGGTCATCACGCACCTTGTTGTCCCGGCCCGGCGATCCGGGTTCGGATCACCGCACACCCCATTGGATAACAATGTCCTCGCACAGCGAGTGAACGCCAGCTCGTTCAACAACTCTAAATCTCGCACTGCACTTTGCGTTCGTGATCGTCGGACAGGTCAGCTGCGCCGGCGTCCGCGCGCCCGGTATCGGCCCCGAGTATCGCGTACGGCCATCCGCGTGAGCAATGGGACGACCCGATCGCCCCTTCGCCGATGTTGATGCGACAACAAAGAAGCGCACAGGATCGGCGGATAGAACAACGAAACAATGGAAAATCCGGGTGGTCCCGGTGTTCCCCAACGACGAACCGGGGTGGCATCGTGGTCGGAACAGACGACTCCGATGGCAGGAAGAGCGCACGATGGCATTGAGTCCCGAGCTGGTGAGCGAGGTTTTGCTGACGTTACCGGAGCGATTCTATGACCGGATACCCGACGCGGATCTGAGGTGCCCGGTAGCGCTACGGAACCTCGGCGGATCGCGCGGTGTGGTGAGTGTTCTTCTGTTCCTGCTGGACGAGCATCACGTGACAGTAACCAGCCTGGAGCACAGCGATCTGTCCGATCTCGCGGAAACATTCTGGCCGGCCGGAGAGCATCGCATTGCCGGGCAGGGCACCGCAGCAGGCGCGGGCATACTGTCCCGCCTACCGATCACTCCGAGTCTGTCCGAGGACGAGCTGGCCGTTCTACTGGAAAACATCCCCGCCCGATTCCGCGGCCGACTACCGGAACGCCGATTGAAATTACTCACTCCAATCTCGGAAGACTTCGACGCAAAGTGCTACCTGTCGATGGTGGACGACCTGGTGGCCACACTTCACCGTTACCGCACCCCGATCACCGACCACGAACGGGCCGATATCGCCTTGATGCTGGACGCAGTCCGGGAACCCCGGCTCAGACTTACTCAGCTCCCTGTCAAGGCCCCGCTGAGAACAGGAACCGTACCGCTGTGTTGAACTGCCGGGTCTGGAAAGTCACCTGCGCCAGTAGCCGCAGCACCGCACGACACGACCCTCAACCCGCTGGATCACCAGCTCATCGCCCTCGACCCAGAACTGGTCGCCGCGGTCGACGACCACGGGACGTACCAGTTCGAAGACGGTGCGATCGAACGGTTCGTCGGACTCGAACCGGTGGAGCAGCAATGCCCGGGATGCCGTGATCCGGCATCCACACTCCTCGATCCTCATAGTGTCCAGTGTCGGGTAATCGGCTCGATCGATATCGAATCGTCGCGTAATAGTGAACGCTCAAGGATTTGCAACAACAACCCGGCCACATTCATACCCGAAAGGTTTCGGCGCCATCCTGGCAGCACGCCACAGCAGCGATCATCGAACGCTGCGTTCGATGAGGTAGCGCAGAAGTTGCCGCAACCCGGTAACCGCTACATTGCCGCGTAGCGCACCCAGCTCCGCCTCGGCCAGGTCGACATGGCGTCGGAGTATGTCACGCGCCGCCGCGATGCCAGCACCCGGATCCAGCTGCTCGGGCTCGGTGGCACCGACCGCTACAGGGCCGGTGCACGGTTTCCGCCGGCTGTCCTTTGCGGCGTTGCCTGCACCCTGCCCCAAGATCATCGGCAGGGTGCGAAGCAGCGTGTACCGTTCGAGCGCTGATGTGGGACCAGAGCGGCCGAGATGCTCGACGGTGAACACGAGTTCCTCGGAAATCTGGAGGGCTGTGCCGGCAATTGTGCCGAACCGCGTGAGTACATCGATCTCACGAGGTCCGGCACCGGATAGTAGTCCCCCGACCCGGCAGCAGGCGGCGATCAGTGATCCCATCTTCTCCTGCGCCACCCACAGGTGGCGGGCGACCGGATCGCGGGCCGGGATGCCGGAGAGCTCGTGAATCTGTCCGGTGATCACCGCGGCAGAGGTTTCCGCCACGAGCTGCGCCAGTCCGGTTCCCAGCGGCGCTACCAGCAGAGCGGCGTGCGCGATGAAATGGTCGCCGGCCAGTACCGCGAGGCTGTTGTGCCGGCGCAGCATCGCGTTCGGAACACCGTACTCCGGCACTGCAGCATCACGTACCTCGTCATGGCATCGCGCTGCCAACTGCACGAGCATGATCACCGTCGCCGCACTGGCCAATGACGGTCCGGCCGGTCGCGGCCCGGCCTGCGCGGCGGAAACAGTGAACAAGGGTATGTTCCGCGTGAATCGGTTGCTGCGCAGCGCCTTCGACACAGCCGGTTGTGCCATCGTGTTCGCATCGGCGAGCACGTCGGCCAGTATCTCCTCCACCTCGGCCAGCGTGTCGCCCACCAGCGCTGCCAGTTCGGGATTCCCGGGGTGGACATCCTCGACGGCCCAGTCTTCACCTGGGGCGTCTTGCGTTGATTTTCCTGTCACTCCCCGGTTCTCGTTCCCTGCTCCGTCCGGTCACGACAGGTACGGCAGCACCACCCCGCCGCACTCGATGTCCCTGTTGTTCAGTGTATCTCGCGAACCGACACATAGAACCCATTCTTCCGATCGCCAGGCCCCTCTCCCGGAGGCAGGCACAGCCCGACGCCGATACCTCGAAGGAAGCCCGATCGAGGCGGCTCGGCCGGAAGCCTACCCGGCACAATTCCGGTAGCGAGGAAATCACCTTTTACAATCACTGAAGAATGGAGCCACCGTTTGAAAAACAGCACGACTTCCATGGATGGGAACACTTCTCCGTGCCCACCGATAAGATGTAGCGACGAAATCCCTTGAAGGAGTGGGTAGTTGGAGGGCTGCCAATCCACGGTAAGCTCCAGAATCCATCATCCTCGACGGCGGCTACTGATCGAAAGCATTCGAGTTCGGCGCCGCCGAAGAATGGTCCGGCGCGGGCTTTCGGCACAACGTTCGATCTGTTCTGTTTCACGTCTGGGTGGAAGACGTTCTGTGGAGACTTCCCGATACCGAGCCCCGGTGAATTGCCCCGCGTGGTTGGGGGCACCGGGTAGTTCAGTCCTGTCCGGCCTCGCGCCGGGACCGGCCCGTGCCGATCCCGGCCAACACGGCCCGGGTCACGACCACTCCCACCCACCCACCCACCCACCCATCCAGTCGACCAACGGCGGAGAATATCTGTGCACAACCTGCACCTACCCGAATCCCTCCACGAAGCGCTCACTACCACAACAACAGCAGGGGCCGTTGGGGTCACACGCCTGGTAATCGACGGTTTGCTGGCGCTCGACGAATCCACCGAGACCCGTATCGCGGTGGCCACCATGCTGTATCGCCGTCTGCGTGGTTATGCCGCGCTGTGGCATATCTTCAACGCGATGTGTGGACAGGCCCCGAACGCCACACTGCGACAAATCAGGCGAGATCTGGACGAGTCGGCCCGCCGGACCGTCGACGCCGCCGCGGCCTGGCTGTCGGAGCGACCCGGCGGGGTAGTCCATGCCGCTGACACACCGATTGTGACGGCCGTACTGGCACGATCGGACAACGACAACGCCCGGTCGGCAACCCCCACCACCGCCCTGGCTGCCGCGGAAGCTGTCGGCCCGTCCGCGGTACTCGCCGTTCGCGGCACCCGCAGACTTACCGAGCGCCACCCGACACTGGTCGTCACGACATCGTTGGCACTGGTTCCCGAGCCGGTGTTCTCGACACTCGGGGCCCCGGGGTTCGAGCACGTTCCGCTGCACCGGTTCACCGCGATCGCCGTGGATGGTGAGATCCTTCCGCCCGAGCAGGTGGGGCGGTATGCAGCGACGATCGGCAGTCACAAATGAGCGGCAGACCGACCGACCGTGAACTCCCCCGCTACCTCTCGGGTCGCGCGGACAAACGGGCTCTGTATGCGGAAGATACCTACTTTCGGGAAGCGTTCGAGGACATCAACGAGTTCTTCGGGGCCGGGACCGAGAGATTCTGCCGAGTCCATACGCTACTGCTGCTCAAACCGGACGCGGTGGTCGCCCGGCGGCTGGCGCCCGCTCTGGCCTGGTCAGCAGCACAAGGATATTCCATCGTCGCGGCCCGCACCCTGCAGATGAACCGGCACTCGATCCGGGCACTGTGGCAGTACACGTACGACGCCGCGACCCGGGACCTGCGCGACGCGGCGGACCTGTTCATGACAGCCACGGAGTGCCTTCTGCTGCTCCTGGCGGTGGACGAATGCCCGAACCCCGCGACCACGACACTCAGCCGAACGAAGGGTCCGGCACAGCCGGGAGGCGGGCGACCCGGCGAACTCCGGTACGAACTGGGGAGCCTGAACTATCAACTCAATTTTGTCCATACACCCGATGAGCCCGCCGACCTGGTCCGTGAACTCGGTGTGCTCTGCGACCACCCGACGCGAGTTCATTTCCTCCGCCTCGCGAACTCGCGTTACGACGCGACCGGTGACGCCATGGCGCTGGCACGAGAACTGGAGCGAATCCACCCGCGGGAGAACCTGACACTCGAGGCCGCTCTCAGCGCCGTCACCGCTGCCGTTCCCGAACCACTTCTACACCGGACCCCGCTGCGACTACTTCTCACAGCGGCCCGGTGCGGCCACACCCGCGACTGGCGAAAACTGCTCTGCGCGCTCGAGGATCACGGGATCCCGGTGTCACCGTGGGAGCGGATCGTTCTGGCGACTTCGCTGCTGGAACCGTTCGAGCAGGGGCGCGAGGCCCGGTATTCCGGGCTCCACATGCCGTACCGGACCCGCGTCACCCCCGACTTCATCAGGCAGTGGCCCGGTGACGAGCCGGAACGGACTCCGCCCGTCACCGCGAATTCGGCCCTCCCGACCTAACCCATACCAGATCACAGGGGGTCAAGGAAACGCATGCCCGACCATCCGAACGAGCCGGCCGACCGGCCGAACATGTATTTCCTCGGGGGCCACGTACATCTGGGGTCGAAGCCGTCCCGGTGGGGTTCTGCCTATCGAGTCGAGCGCACAGGTGAGCCCGCAAGAATCCACCGCGAGAAGATGCACTGGTGGGGCAGCGAGTCATACGCAACACGTGCCGAGGCCGAGGCCGCGTTCGACGGCTACCGTCTCTACGGATTCCACGGTGGAGTGGTAGAGGCACGCTCCGAGTCGCATCGGCGGGAATTGGACCGAGCGCGGACGGATTTCCTTCACCACGAACCGGATATTCTGCAGCGAAAAATAGCCGATGATGCCCGGTGGGACCGCCGATTCGATCGTATGTTTCTGACGCCGTGGTATACCCGGCCGTTCTGGTCTCTCGTTTACGGCAACCCTCGGGCATGGCGAGTATTCGGCATCCTCATCGCGGTTCCGGCCATCGTTCTCACCCTACTGCTGGCCATTCCCTGAATTCCGGGTGCGCCGGGCCCCCAGATCGTCCCGCGGTGCCGACACACGACCGCTGGCACGGGGATATGCGCCCACTCAGGCATCACCGCTGGTGAACTGCGTGGACGGCCCGATCGGAACACGATTGGAGGCTGACTGCCACAATATCGACTTCACGCCGGCGACCTCACGCTGGCGCTGTGGTGCACGAATTTCGCCTACATCGGAGGTGTCGAACGGGTGGCACCACGCAGCTCTCTGCACATCACCCGGGAATGCGGCCCCGGCGCACACCCTGTCGTGTGGTGGCTGCACGGAGAAATCGATCGGGAAGCGTGGGAACGCGAAAGGTATCTCGACAAGGCTGCCACGTAGGTCGCCGCCCGTGAAAACAGCCGATTATCGACCGGAATCACCGCAGGGCAAGAAAAACTGAGCAATGGCCGATAACGTGCGATTTCTCCGTACTCTTGTTCGGTGCGTTGCGTTACTCCGTTGTCCCGTAAACCCCGATGACCGCGATTCCGGAATCGCTCGCTGTCGAATTACGGCCACCCGAAGGCGCGAGCTCCGGGCTTCGGGCACTCGTCGGTGCAGTCGAGGAATGTATGCAGAATGCGATGCTACTGTTGGTTTCCGGGGATGGGAACAATCAACCGCAACTGCTCACCTGGTTGGACGAGCGGGGGTTGCTCGACCGCGACGGTCTCGACGCCCCGCCCGGGCAGTCGGTCATGGCCGAGAATTATTCCGACCGTTATCGGGAGATCGAGGGATTGGCCGAACGATTGGAGAAACAGAATGCCAGTGTGGACGTATCCCGACTGGCTGCCTTCGATACCTCGAGCCGGGCGTACCGGAATATCCGGGACGTGATCACCGGTCTGCAGACGACCTTGGGCAACGCGCCCGGCCCTACCCGGGACCCCGATGGCGTGTACCGGCTGCCACCGGCGGTGGAGGCCACGCTGACCCGCGCGCTTCTCACTGCGGTGGACGAGGTGCACGACGAGGTTTCGGCAGCCACCCAGAAAATCGGTGCCACCGCCCACGCGATAGATCGAGCCGCCCCGGCGCACACCGTTGTTCCGACAGGCCGTCACCGGTCGATCATGATCGATCAGGCAGACCCGGCCGGCCGGGTCGGATATACGGTGGCGAACCTCACCGACCCGGTACAGATCGCCATGACGCAACTGGGTGTCGGCGAGCTCGGCGGAAGCTCGAATATCGTCCGGGCCGAGTATGGCATCAACGCTCCCTGGTGTGCGTCTTTTGCGACCTGGGTGTGGCGCAAGGCCGGCTACCGGATCGACTGGACCGACAAGAACCGCTGTTCGAAGATCTGGCAGGATGCGGCGGCGCTGAACCTACGCGCGCCGGCGGCGCAGGCCGCACCGGGCGACCTGATCCTCTTCGATCGCAATCGGAACGGAGAACCGGACCACATCGGGATCGTGGAGAGGACCGAGAACGGGGTGATACACACTATCGAGGGCAATGCCTCGGACCGCGTACGGCGCCATAGCTATACCGTGGGGTCGAGCAATATGGTGGGCGTGGTCAAACAACCTCCGGCATCCGGGACCTGATTCCACAGGGGAAGAGAGCGATCCGCACGCGCAACGGCGCACCACGGTACCGACGTGCGGCGAGGGCTGCCCGACCACATTCAGCAGTTCCGAAGGTTTCACGACGCGGCGCGCATTGCTGAATTCCCTGGCCCGGGAATAACCAGGAATTGAAGCTCGTGATCCATAAGGCGATGGCGTGGCAGACTCCGAGCGTCCACAGGAACAGTTCCCATCCGAGGGATTGCACAGGATTTGCTTGCGCAGAGCGGCCGAATACTACTATATGGACTACAGAACGAGCGTATCGGCTTCTAGATCACCGCGACAGCTGATCGTGTTGCGCGGCCGGTCAGCAGGCCGAGGTTTCACCTCCGGCACTGCGGCCGATCAGGCAGAGAGGGGTCGACCATGGCCGGATTCGCTACTTCTCGTCTCGCTGTCCACGTCTGCGGACCTGGTCGGTTTCCGATTGCCCGGCATCAGCCGGGCAGCCACCTCGTACGGACCCGGGTGGAGTAATGCTCGCGAACCCTGCGCAATCGGTCGCGCGTCTGGGACTGTCGGCCGCCATGGTGGAACGATTGATGGCGGCCATGTACGCGGAAACGCTCGACCCGTCCGTCGGCGCACTCCTGGGGGCACGTTTGGCCGAGTCCGGGCGCACCTCGTCGGAGATATACAGCCTCGCGGAGGGTTTGCTCCCGCTGGCTGAGTTGTGCGATCACCCGGAGGCGCACCGACGCCTGGCCTGCCTGCTGGTTGCACTCGGCCAGGGCTACCAGCGCCGACGCGAAGATCCGCACAGTCCAACCGAAGCAGCCGATGAACGATTCCGCATGATATTCGACCATTCCGGGATAGCGATCGCCATCGGCGATACCCGTGGGCAATTACTGGACGTGAACCAGGCGCTCGCCGAGATGATCGGTGTACCCATCGAGTCGTTGCGCGGTATCTCGGTATACGATTTCGCGCCGCCGGAAGATCGAGTCGAGATCCGCACCCGAGTATTCGAGGGCCTGGTTCCGGCCCGATCGGGTACGGTCCGATTGGAACGGGGCCTGCTCCGCGCCGACGGCAGCCGCCGCCGGATCGCCTTCACAATCACCTTCGTCGACAGCGAGACAGCCGGGAGCGACTACCTGCTCGCCGTGGGTGAGGATGTCACCGACCGATACGAACTACAGGTCCAGGCCCACCACGACCCGCTCACCGGCCTGCCCAACCGGCGCCATCTCCGCTCCGAGCTCGGCCGGATCATCGACGGTCCGGCACCGGAGAACAACACCAGGTTGGGACTGTGCTTCGTCGACCTCGACTACTTCAAGCGAATCAACGACGAGTACGGACATATCGCCGGCGACCGGATTCTCATCGAGGTCGCCAGGCGGCTCCGGTTCCACGCCGACCGGATCGGATGCTCGGTGTCCCGCATCGGCGGTGATGAATTCGTGGTGCTCATCCCACCCCCCGTTACGGAACCACACCTCATCGCCTTCGCGGAAGGCCTGTGCACAGCGCTGGAAACGCCCGTATCCATACCAGGAGCCGATGTTCCCGTCTCGGCGAGTATCGGGATCGTCTCGGCGTCCCCGCAGACGGCATCGATCGAAACGGTACTCGACGCGGCGGACGCCGCATTGCGGAAAGCGAAATCCAAAGGTCGGCGGCGGTGGGTACTAGCCGAACGCTCCGGTATTCCGTGCCATGGAGACCCAGCGCCTGCGTCCGGGCCATGGCGGGTCGTCCCCGGTCACACCCCAACCGATGAGCACTCCCAGCCCTCGGTGATTCAGTGACTGCTGAGCAAGTCCGCCATCAACGCAGAGGTAGGCGGAAGGCCAGGGCAGGGCCTCAGCCGATCGGTGCGATCAGGATCTCGTAACCCATCCGCGGAACGGGCAGCGGCATTACTGAGCCGCTGCCCCTCGGCCGACGACACCTGCCTTTCAGCCACCGAACGAATTGCTGACCCGAGCATCGATATTCATTGCGTTCTCCCAAGCTGTTTCCACCGCGCGACCAAGTCCGTTCAACGTACCGATGGTGGTTTCGTCCACTGTGGAGTCGGCGATGTCCGCGCGGCCGAATTCGGCATCGAAACGGCTCTTCGCGGCTCGGAATCCGTCGAATCCCGCATTACCCTCCCACGCCGCCGAGAGTTCGCCGGCCGCGGTTTCCAGATCGGCTGCCTGAATCCTGAGTTCGGACCTCAGTCCCTTCAGGTCCTCGATAAGCTGTCGCAAAATTTCGGCATTATATTTCATTCGGTGTACTTTCTGCGTCGCACTGGTATCAGATGAGATTGGTGAGGAGTTCGGTATTGTCGGTTTCCGCGTCCTGATATGTCTTGTTGCCGGTGCCAACCAAATCCGCAATTTCTTGCAGAATCGCGTTGACCCGGCTGGCTTCACCCTCGAACGCGGCCGCCGCTCTACCACAGGCGTCGGACGCATCACCCTGCCAACCGCCTTTGGCCCCAGCGACCGTATCGACCACCCGGTTGATCGTGGTGCGCAGCATATTTACTGCATCGACCATAGCTTCGGCGGACTTCTGCGCACCGAACGCCTCGAAATTGATCTCCGTCATACCTCGAACCTTTCTCGAATCCGTGACATTGCTTCCGTTGCCTACTGCCGCGGTAGCGCGGCATCGTCTGAATCAGGACATCCACCCTCCAGCCGGTAGCGAGCCAATGAGAGCGGAGACCGCCTGGGCGATCCGATGGTCCGACCCGGAGGTGAACGTGGTCCACAACTGCTGATCAGGTGAAACACCGGGACTGGCGACGAGTCGACCGCGTTCGGTGTCGTATACCACCACTGCCCCGGGGGCCCGGCACGTGCTGCCTGCGTCGTGGGTGCAGGCGACCAGCTCGGCGTACGCATTGCAGGTGGCGAGCGCCGAACCGAATTCGATCGCGGTACGTTCCTCGACACCGAGGGCATACACGGCCTGGATGTATCCGGCGGAATCGACAACACCGTCGAGGCGTTCGCGCAGGGCCTCCGCCGGGACGCTGAAGCTGCCCACCCTCGCCGGCGGACAGGAATCGAGCTCCGCCAGGAAAGGGCGGGCCAGCACCGCTCCACTTTCATCGGCCCACGTCGGCCGGATGTCGAAATCGTCACCGAATCGGATGGCCACCGCATGCTGCGGGCCGCGGCGGGCCAGGCAGACCCGGCGAAGGCCGGTCGCGGTGTGGATCCTTGCCACCAGTTCGCGTTCCGGCTGTGCAAGAACATAGAGGGCGGCGGCGAGATCGGCGGCAACCTCACCGCCATCGTCGACGAACCCGGAACTCCGCAACCGAACTCGAGCCCGGCGGTGCGCGGCCGACCAGGCAGCGACCGTGTCGTGCCGGTATCCCACCCCGAGCACCACTGGAAGGGTCTGGATATTGAGCAGGCCGGTGAGGGCCAGCAATTCATCGGTGGTCACCGTCGCCGTTTCCCCGTCCTCGGCCGGGTAGGACGTCATGTCGACCCCGTTTCCGGACCCGGCCGTTCGACCGCGCCCAGCACCGGGGGCGCCACCCGGACGCCGGCATCGATTTCCAGCCCGTCGCCGGGCTCGGCATCGGCCGCACCGGCCCGTACGGCGCGCTCGGTGCCCACGGCCCCGGACGATGTCGTCATTCCGCCGCCGGGAACCACCCGGCCCGCCTCCGCGTGCTCGACCGCCGCCGACGACTGCGCAGGCACCGTTTCCGATACCGCGGACGTCACGGCGGACCAGGGCGCCACACGGTACAGGGAAAGACGCCGTGGCGCCGAGCCGATTCCCGGGCCCCCCCCCGGGGGGGCGGCCCGGCGTTAACCCCCAATACGTGCGCCGGGCCCCCGCCGGGGCGCGGCCCCCCGCCGGGGCGCCCCGGGCCCCCCCTTTTCCCGTCAACCCCGGGGGGGGCCCCGCGCCCCGCCCCCCCCCCCCCGGGGGGCCGGCGGCCGGCATTTCACCCGATATCCGTGCGCCGGGCACCGGCC
>NZ_JARWOV010000307.1 GCF_029868855.1 Nocardia carnea
ACCCCCGCCCCGGCCGGCGCACTCCTGTTGCGACTGCCCACCTGGGGGGTATTCGACCTGCTGGCCCAACTTCCGCTGATCCTGCGCGGGTGGCGGGGGTAAACCATGCAGGTGCGGCGGCGCGCGGCCGCGGCGGAACGCGACCGCGCCGAACGTGCCGCCGATGTGGCGATCGCGGAGAAAGAGGCAGAAGTCCGCGCCGAAACCGCCGCCGTGCAGGCCGACCGGCAGCTGGCCGCCGTCCGCCTGGAAGCCGAGGCCGATACCGCAATCGACCGGGAACGCCAGCGGACCCGCGTGATCGCCGCCCTCGGCGGGCTGGAGATAGGGGTCACCGAGCGCACCCCCGAATCCACCGGCTCACCGGCCGGCCGATCGGCACTGCCGGTCGCGACAGGCTCCGATCTGCCGGTCCCGCTCGACAAGAGCCCCGCGCGACCGTCCCGCGGCCTGGAACTCCCGCTGGTCGGCACGGTTCCGTTCACCGATACCGCCGCCCGCTGGATCGGCCCGCTGGTACCAGGTTTCGTCAGTGCGGCGATCGAAGACGCCCTCGATACCGCGAGCCGGCCACTGCGTACCGCCCGGCACGTCCTCAGCGAAGCCGAGGAGATCACTTTCACCCTCCGCCGAACGCGCAACGTCACGATCGACGGCACAGTGGCCGAGTCACGACCCGGATACGGCCGGCCCCGCGGGACCTCCTCGGACCGAGAGTCGATCGTGGACGCCGAACTGACTCTGGACCCCGACGCGATCGTCTCGGCGACAACCCGTCTGGAACCCGTCACCGGCGCTGCTTTGCCGGGCCGGACAGCCGGTGAACTACCGGACGGACGCAAGCCGCGCGAACTACCTCCAGGCAGCTGACCGGCACCGGCCGACAGCCGACCGATCCGCAATCGGCCATCGCACCCGCCCAGGAACCGGTATCGGGATCGATGACCCCTGCGGGCGCATACCTTCCATCGGCGTTCCGATGGAAGGTTTATCGAACGGCTATCGGCCGAAGACACGGCGCGGCCGAATCAGCACCGGAACCCAGCCCTCCCCTACCCGTTAGACTCGGCCGCGTGCAGCCTGCCGCCCATACGGCCGGCTCCGTCGGGGCGGGAGCAGATCCGGAACACCGGGCCCGGAAAGCGACGGTGCCGATCCGTCCGCTGAGTTTCCGGGAATTGCTCGACGAGCCGTTCGCGCTGCTGCAGTCCGATATCCGGGTCACGGCGGGATGCGCCGGGCCGCTACTGGTGGCCGGTGCGTCGATGGTGGCGGCGTTCATCGGACTCGTCTCCCACCTCACCGATGGATCCGACGACGGCACCGCCCTCGCGGCGCTGTGCGCCACCCTCACAGTCGCCTGGATCATCCGGACCGTATTGCGCGGGGTCACCGTGACCACGGGCCTCGCCCGCGCGGCCGGCGCTCCGATCGGTGTTCGGACGGCCTTGCGGCAGACCGGGGAACGCCTGGGTCCGCTGCTGCTGACCCAGGTCTCGTTCACCGCCATCGGTTTCGCCGTACTCGCGCCCAGCGTGCTGTTCTTCCCGCTCGGTTTCCTCGGCGTCGTCTGGTTCCTGCTCGTCTACCCTTTCTGCTGGTTCGGTCTGGCGTGGTTGCGGGCGCGGCATCTGGTGGCGGTACCTGTGCTTTTCGCCGAGCAGACCACCGCCCGTGCGGCACTCGGGCGTGCAGGGCAGCTCACCGGCGCCCTGCGGATGCAGCGGACCGGTGTCTGGATCTGCCGCCAACTGGTGTTCACGGTGCTGACGGCGCCGCTACTGGGCCTCGCGCTGTTCGTCAGCGATATCTCCGGCACACATCGCTGGCCCTTCCTCGTCCTGCTGACCGGCACCGGACTGCTGCTGGCGGCCGTCACCGAGATCGTGGAATCCAGTGCCCGGGTGGTCGGCTATCTCGACCTGCGGTGCCGGCGTGAGGGCATGGATATCGAAGTCCCCGGCGCGAGCCGAGGTCAGCAGTGACCGATCCGCACCGCGCCGCCCCGGACCGGCCGCATCTCGATGCCGCGGACACTCACCGCACCGCCGCCGAACACGCCGCGGCACAGGGTGATTACGACACCGCGCTGCGCGAGCGATTCCGTGCGGTGCTGCGCGGACTGGAACAGCACGGCGTACTCGAAGTGCGTCGTTCCCGCACTGCCCGCGAGACCTCCCACGAGGCCGCGGCGGCACTACCGCCCGAGCTCTCCGGCGAAATCCTCCCGGCCGCCGGGGCCTTCGACGAGGTCGTCTACGGCGGCCGCCCCGCAGCGGCGGACGAATACCATCGGCTGGCCCGCGCCGATCAGTTCTCCGCCGCGGCGCCGCCCCCGGTGGCCGAAACGGTGGATGACGAGGTCGCCGGGCGTAGATCGCGGCCGCGGCGGGGTAGCCCGGAGCTACCCGCGATGGTGCGCGATCCCCGGTTCTGGGCTGCGCTGGCGGCCCTGGCGGTCGTGCTGCTGGTGCTCTACGGAGTAGCGCAGGGCTGCAGCGGTCCCAGCGCACCACAACCTCCGGAAACCCCGCCGATCGATCCACCGGATGACTACGATCCCGACCTCCCCCGCCCGACCGGTGACGATTCCGTCTTCTCCAGCGGACCTCCCTGGCTGGTCTTCGGCCTCCTGCAATTCCTGATAGCGGGCGTCGTGCTCGTGTGGTGGCGGGCGCGGCGCCGCGGTGCGGTGGTCACCGAACCGCGGCCGGTGGAGGTGTCCGCCGGCGAACTTCTCGCCGGGCAGGCCGGCCTCTACCGCCGCTCCGGCGACCACGCGCATATCGCGAACATTCTGCGGGCCGCCACACTGCGCCGCCTGCGCCGTGCCCTCGGCGTCGACGCCGGTATATCCCCGGATGCCCTGGTCGCCGCGGTCGCCACCAGAATCGGGTCCGACCCGGGCACCGTCGGCTCGGCACTCTACGGACACGTACCGGATGCATCGAGCCTGGAACTCGTTGCCGCGCAACTCGAATGGATCGAAGCGGAGGTCGGATGACCAGTATCGACACCACCAAGGCCGGCGTAGGGGGTCCGGCAGCGCCCACTGCAGGTGAGGCCGCGGCCGCTTTCGCCGCCCTGCGCACCGAAATCGGAAAGGCGGTCGTGGGCAACGACAACGCGGTCATGTACCTCGTGCTCGCCCTGCTGTGCCGCGGCCACGTATTGCTCGAGGGCGTCCCCGGCGTGGCAAAAACGCTGCTGGTCCGGGCGCTGGCCACCGCCCTGGACCTGCAGCACAGCCGGGTCCAGTTCACTCCCGACCTGATGCCCGGCGATGTCACCGGCTCACAGATCTACGACCCGCATTCCGCCGAATTCACCTTCCGCAACGGCCCCGTCTTCACCAACCTGCTGCTGGCCGACGAGATCAACCGCACACCGCCGAAAACCCAGTCCGCGCTCCTGGAATCGATGGAGGAACGTCAGGTCTCGGTCGACGGACAACCCCGCACCCTGCCCGACCCCTTCGTGGTGGTCGCCACGCAGAACCCGATCGAGCAGGAGGGCACCTACCCGCTGCCCGAGGCGCAGCTGGACCGTTTCCTGTTCAAAGTGGATATCCAGCTGCCCGAACGAGACGACGAATTCCGAGTCCTACAGCGACACGCCGAGGGTTTCGATCCGCGTGACCTGGCCGCCGCCGGGTTACGCCCGGTGGCCGGTCCCGCACATATCGCCGCGGCCCGCGCCGCGATCGCGGGGGTAGGGATCCGTCCCGAAGTACTCGCCTACATAGTCGACCTCTGCCGTGCCACCCGGACAGCCGCAGCCGTCGCACACGGCGCCTCCACTCGCGGCGCTACCTCCCTCATGGCCGCCGCCAGAGCATTGGCCTGGTTGAACGGCCGGAGTTTCGTGACACCGGACGATGTGAAAACTGTCGCGGTGGCCGTACTGCGGCACCGGCTGCATATGCGTCCCGAGGCCGAGATCGACGGGATCACCGGCGAGCAGGTGCTGGCCGGCCTGCTGCAATCCGTCCCGGTTCCGGTGTAGCCCGTGGTCGTCACGGGCCGGCTGTTCGGGATCGCGGTCGCGGCGGCGGTATTCGTCACGGTGGTTTCACCGTCGTGGTTCGGTGTCCTGTTGACGACCGCACTGCTGTGCGCACTGGCCGCGACCGATCGTGCTCTCACCGCCGGCAGCGCGGACGTGGTGCTGGAACGAACGGAGCTGACGGTTCTGCGGCTCGGCGCCGCGACCGAGATCGAGCTCGCGATAACCAATACGGGCCCCCGCGCGGTTCGTGGCCGGCTGTGGGACGACTGGCCCGGAAGCGCCGGGGCCGCCGACCGGGAACACCGGCTGGACCTCGCACCCGGCCATCGCGTCCGCGTGCACACCACTCTCACACCCACCCGCCGCGGTGATCGCGCCGCCGGCCCGGTCACCGTGCGCCTGTTCGGCCCGCTTGGGCTGGCCGGTCACCAGTTCCGGCGAGTGGTACCGGCGCGGGTCCGGGCGTTGCCGCCCTTCCGCAGCGAACGGCTACTCGGGGGCAAGGTCAAGCGGCTGCGACAGCTGGAAGGCCGAAATCTGGCGGATCTACGCGGCCAGGGCACCGAATTCGATTCGTTCCGCGAATATGTGCCGGGCGACGATGTCCGCACCATCGACTGGCGCGCGACCGCGCGGGCCACGGATGTGCTGGTGCGCACCTGGCGCCCGGAACGCAACCGGCAGCTGCTGATGCTGCTGGACACCGGCCGGATCAGCGCTGCCCGCGTGGGCGCCGGTACGCGCCTCGACAACGCGATCGAGGCGGCCCTGCTGCTGGGCAGTCTGGCCGCCGCGGGCGGCGATATGGTCGGTCTGCTCGCCTACGACCGCGAAGTACGCGCCGAGGTACGTGCCGGAGTCGGGCGCGGTGTGCAACCGAAACTCATGCATGCGCTGGCCGGCGTCACTCCCGTTTTGGTCGATACCGATTCCGAGGGCCTGGCGCGGGCCGCCCTCCGCCGGGCCCGCCGACGCAGTCTCATCGTCTGGTTCACCGGACTGGACACTGCGGCGGTCACGGAAAACCTGCTCCCGGTACTGCCGGTGCTGGCCGAGCGCCACCGGGTGCTGATCGTCTCGGTCACCGATCCGGAGATCGCCGCCGCGGCCGCCGACCGCACCGATCTGCGCGCTCTGTACCGGGCGGCCGCCGCCGAGTCCCGGCTCGCCGAGCAGGCGGTACTACAGGAATCGTTGCGCAGGATGGGGATCGCCGTCATCGCCGCAGCGGGACCCGACCTGCCGGGTGCGCTGGCGGACGAGTATCTGGAGCTCAAACAGTCTGCGGCCCTGTGATTCCGGCACACTCGTCGTTGCAACGCACCTCATCGTGACCATGCAACCGGCGCCTGCGACGACGCATACATCAGCGGTGGAGCCGGGAAGGCGGGTAGCGAACGCCGCTGCCGTTCGGCGATTACGCTCCCGAGAATCTGTACAGGCGGATACCCCGCCGGGGCCGCGACCCGCAGCCGTGCGCAAACAGCCGAAACGAGCGCCTGTCCGATCTCGTACTGCGCGCCCGGGGTGAGGGAGTCGACGCGGGTCAGATACTGACGCACCGCCAGCGCCAGATCCTCGGGCAACCCGGTGAGATCGAGTCCGGCCGACCATCCGGTGAGCCAGGCCGGGGGTACAGCCAGCGCCGGCAGGGACAGTTGCTGCCGAATATGCACGACCACCGTTCCCGCCAGGACATCTCCCACCCGGCGCGCGTGGGGTGAGCACACCGAACTCGCCACCGCGATGAGGCCGAAGAGTCCGAGCATCCAGAAATCGACGATCGCACCGGTCAGGCCGCGGGTGAGTGCATGGCGAAAATCCACGGGGCCGCCGTCGGCGCGCACCACGCGTAAACCGAGAGCAAGTTTGCCCGGTGTCGCACCGCGCAGCACGGTTTCCCAGATCACGGGGTAGCCGACCAGCACGGTGACCAGCGAAACCAGCATCAGAGTGGCGGACCAGGGGCTGCTGTCGTCCCCGCGCGTCACGAGCATCACCAGGGTGAGCAGCAGGATCCCGAGCACGATCTGCAGAATCAGATCGAGAACGAATGCCGCGGCGCGGGTCGGAATACGGGCGACCGGCAGTTCGAGCGCCACCGCTTCGCCCGTCGTGAATTCAGCCATATCGCATAGCATTCTTTCATGGCGACCCGGCTCGTAACCGGCTTCGCCGAACGCGGGGGTACACCGCCGGTGCACCGGGGCACCCTCGGTCTGCGCGGTTCGCCGGGCCGGTGCGCAGTGGCAGGACGGCGGAGCGGGAGATGAGCCGATGGATGTGGACGCCTACAGCACAAGGCATCGCCGAGCCTGGGCCAGGCTGAACTACCTGGCCGGCCGGCGTGGCCTGTCCGGCGCCGAGGCCGATGAACTGGTGCGGCTCTACCGGCAGACGTCCCAGCAGCTGGCACGGTTGCAGACGCACAGTCCGGAACCGGAACTCGTCGCCGGTTTGAGCGCCGTACTGGCGCGGGCCCGCGGCAGGATCGTCGGGAGCTCGCCCGACACCTTTCTCGAGATCGGGCGATTCTTCACCCACCGGTTCCCGGCCGCGGTCTATCGGGCCTTCGGGTGGTGGCTCGCCGTGGCCGTCGTATTCCTCGCTGTGGTGGCGGGCTTCACGACATGGATTTCGGTGGCTCCCTCGGCGCGCAGAACCCTTGGGCTGCAAGAGGACACCAGAGCACTCACCGCGCCCGGCGGTGCCTTCGAAACGTATTACACCGAGCATCCGAACGACGCCTTCGCCGCATTGGTCTGGACCAACAATGCCTGGGTGTCCGCACTGGCCCTGTTCCTCGGCATCCTGATCCTGCCGGTGCTGTACCTACTGTTCATGAACGCGCTGAATATCGGCGTGACTGCCGGACTCATGGCAGATGCCGGCCGGCTCGATTCCCTGTTCGCTTTCCTGCTTCCGCACGGAATGCTGGAGTTGACAGCGATTTTCATCGCCGGTGGTGCCGGCCTCCAACTCGGCTGGACCCTCGTCGATCCCGGACGCGCGAGCCGGGCCGAAGCGGTGGCCAGGCAGGGCCGCACCACCGCCACAATCGCCCTGGGCTTGGTACCTACGCTCCTGGTAGCGGGCCTGCTCGAAGGTTTTGTCACGCCGAGCGCATTGCCCACACCCGTTCGGATCGCTTGCGGCCTGCTCGCCGAGGCACTGTTCCTCGCCTACATCTTCACCGCCGGCCGTAGGGCGAGCGCCGAAATCGAGTCCATTGCCGTCCTGCCGACCGCCGGTGGACATCGGGCCTACGAATAGACAACGCCGAGCACACAGCGCCGGGCACCGCTTTGTGAGGTGACAGCAACGCGGATTCGTTGATCAGTGCGAATTCCCCCGATTGAATTCCGCTGGCCGCAGCGAGTCGCCGCTCTAGCTGCGGCCAGCGTTACCGTCGACTCTACACAATCGTTATGCCTACGCAACCCACTGCGTAAGAGGTCACAGGTATAAGTCCGAACCCAGCAAACCGTCAGACAACCCCCGCGGGACCCCACCCCAGCTAACTTCCAGCATGCACACACGGCCTTACAACGGTGCTTTCATTTGCAAGTACATTTGGTTTTTACTGGTCACGGGCATATCCGTTACCGGGGTTACACGCAACCGGAAAGCGGCTCGCGGCAACCACGGTCCGAACCGCCGTTAACTCGGCCAATCCAACGGCGACCAGGGCATTCGCGAAGGATTAACACAGTCCCAGAGTCGGTCACAGAGGGAAAAGAAACTCCAAGTTGGTTTATTCCCCTCAAACCTTCGCCGAACCCGTATTCACCCACTATGAAGACCAGCGCATTGTTAACCAGGGTGGTTCCAGGACGTGAACTGGGTCACCAGCGGTGCCGAATAAGGCAAGCCTCAGCAGTGGCGCCGCAACCGAAAATTGGTTGTGTGACCTTGGTCTCATTCGGGCATACGACCGGGCGTGGCGGCTCACAGCACACGCGAATCCCTTCTCGGGGCAACCCCGCCCATCTCCGGCCGCAGGATCGGGCTGCGTTATAGAAAGGCGCGGCGAACCAGCGACTGCGGCACACGGACTTCGACCGGCCGCGCTGCCGAGAGCGGGTTCGTATGCAGGACCCGTCACCGGGCGGCCGGATTCCGGCCCGAACAGTCGACCGGAAACGAAAAAGCCGTGGACCCTGGTCCACGGCTTTCAGTGGGCGAAGGGGGACTTGAACCCCCACGTCCCGAAGGACACTGGCACCTGAAGCCAGCGCGTCTGCCATTCCGCCACTCGCCCGAGCGACGGATCAGACACTAGCACGGAGACGACCGCGAGACGAAATCACGTGGTCACAGGGTTGCCGGACCGGGCTGTGAGGTGTATTTCCAGGCCAGTTCACGCGCGTGGGGAACTCCGTCGCCGTTGCGGTAGTTACAGGTATAGCCGATCGTGGATATCATGCAGAGAACGTGCTCGTAGAACGACACGCCGCATTCGCGTGTCGTCGTAAAGAATGAGGAGAGACTCACCGAAGGGAGGGCCCAGATGGGGATCGTCTCGAGATTCGAGCGCCGCCTCCAGGGCGCCGTCGGTGATGTCTTTGCCCGGGTCTTCGGCGGGAACGTGGTTCCGCAGGAGGTCGAGGCCGCGCTGCAGCGTGAGGCCGCCGACAGTGTCCAAGATCTCGGCGGCGGGCATCTGCTCGCACCCAACAGCTATGTGATCACGATCAACTCGTCGGACCACCGGCAATTCGATGCCGATCACGACCTCACGACCCGCGCTTTCGCCAAACATCTGCAGGATTACATCCGTGAACAAGGATGGCAGACCTACGGCGAAGTACACGTGGTCTTCGAGGCATCCCCTACGCTGCACACCGGAATGTTCAGGACGAGCGGCCGCGTCGACCCCGATGCCGGCCGTGGAGCTGCCTCGGCTCACCGCCCGGAACCGCTACAACGACCCGCTAACCCGCAACCAGGAGCTGGCCCCATGACGCAGAACTCTGGCTACGACCCGAGCCGTGAGCACGCGGAGTCCGATCCACGCAATCGCGGGTACGCTCCCGGACCCGCGGGACGCGGGCCGCAGAACGGCGCGTACCCCGAGGACTACGGTCCCGGCGCGCAGTACAACGGCGCCCCCGATTATCAGAACGGCTACGAATACCAGCAGGGCGGCGCCCCCTACGACCAGCAGGGTTACGGCGGTCAGCCGGGTTACGACCAGGGCGGATATGCCCAGCAGCCCGGCTACGACCAGGGCTACGACCAGCAGGGCTACGCACAGCCCGGCTACGACCAGGGCGGATACGCCCAGCAACCGGGTTACGACCAGCAGGGGTATGCCCAGCAGCCCGGTTACGACCAGGGATACCAGGGACAGCCCGGCTACGACCAGGGCTACGACCAGCAGGGCTACGCCCAACAGGGTGGTTACGACCAGCAGGGTTACGCACAGCCCGGTTACGACCAGGGCGGCTACGACCAGCAGGGGTATGCCCAGCAGCCCGGCTACGACCAGGGTTACGACCAGCAGGGCTACGCGCAGCAAGGTGCCCAGGCATATCCGCAGGGCGCTGCCCAGCAGGCCCCCTACGGCGCCCAGGGCGGGTACGCACCGGCGGCCGGCCCCGGTTTCTCCGCCACGCTGGCGCTCGACGACGGCAGCGGCCGCACCTACCAACTCCGGGAAGGCAGCAATATCATCGGCCGCGGTCAGGATGCCCATTTCCGGCTGCCGGACACCGGTGTCTCCCGCCGCCATATCGAGGTGCGCTGGGACGGCCAGACCGCGATGCTCTCCGATCTCGGCTCCACCAATGGAACCCTCGTCAACGGTTCACCGGTCCAGGACTGGCAGTTGGCCGACGGCGACGTGATCCGTGCCGGGCATTCCGAGATCCTCATCCGTATTGTCTGATGCCGTAGGCTCGCCGTGCGGATCACGGGACGGCTCTCGCATAATAGGGCGGTCCAATCGTGATCGGTCTCGTCCGACGGTCCTATGATGTGCCGACACACGCGCGGCGCCGCAAGGCGGGCCGCCGGGACGAGCACGGCCAAGGGGTGGGTACACCACTCCGACGGCACCGGCACACGGTCGAACAGGAGGTGGAGCGCCGTGCAGGGATTGGTTCTGCAGTTGACCCGTGCCGGGTTCCTCCTGCTGCTGTGGCTGTTCGTGTGGGCAATCCTGCGTACCCTCCGCAGCGATATCTACGCGGCCTCCGGCATACGGCTCCAGAACCGGGGACCGCGCGGTTCCGCGGTACTGCCGTCGATGCGCCGAGGCCAGAAGGGCGCCAAATATCTTGTGGTGACTCAAGGTTCTCTTGCCGGTACCCGTATAACCCTGGGTACCCAACCGGTTTTGATCGGCCGTGCGGACGATTCGACGCTGGTCCTTACCGACGATTACGCCTCAACCCGACATGCCCGGCTGTCCCTACGCGGTGACGACTGGTACGTCGAAGACCTCGGCTCGACCAATGGTACCTACCTCGATCGCGCCAAAGTCACCACCGCAGTCCGCGTTCCGCTCGGCACACCTGTCCGGGTCGGCAAGACAGTGATCGAGCTCCGATCGTGACACTTGTTCTCCGCTACGCAGCGCGCAGCGACCGCGGCCTGGTCCGCGCAAACAACGAAGATTCCGTCTATGCGGGTGCCCGGCTGTTGGCGCTCGCCGACGGTATGGGCGGGCATGCCGCCGGTGAAGTCGCGTCACAACTGATGATCGCCGCACTGGCGCATCTGGACGACGACGAGCCCGGCGAAGACCTGCTGGGCAAATTGAACCGGGCCACCCATGCCGGCAATTCCGCGATCGCCGAACAGGTCGAGGAAGAACCCGAACTGGACGGGATGGGCACCACGCTCACCGCGATCCTGTTCGCGGGCAAAAAGCTCGGCATGGTCCATATCGGCGATTCGCGGGCCTATCTGCTGCGCGACGGCGAACTCGCCCAGATCACCCGCGACGACACCTTCGTCCAATCGCTGGTCGACGAGGGCCGGATCACCCCGGAACAGGCGCATACCCATCCCCAGCGATCGCTGATCATGCGGGCCCTCACCGGCAACGAGATCGAGCCCACGCTGGTCATGCGGGAGGCGCGCGCCGGGGACCGCTATCTGCTGTGCTCGGACGGTCTCTCCGATGTGGTGAGCGACGAAACCATCGCCAACACCATGCGCGAAGGCAGTACCGACGAATGCGCCGATCGACTCATCGAACTGGCGCTGCGCAGCGGTGGCCCGGACAATGTCACCGTCGTCGTGGCAGATGTGATCGATCTCGACTACGGCCAGAGCCATCCGATCGTCGCCGGCGCCGCCTCCGGAGAAGCCGAGGACAACCCGCCGCCGAATACCGCCGCCGGCCGCGCCGCCGCCATGCGACCCCCGGCCGCCGCCCCACGCCGTACCGCGACCGAGCCCGAGCCGCCGCCGAAGAAATCACACAAACTGCGATGGTTACTGCTCGCGGTGGCGCTGGTGTTCGCCGTCGTCGTCGGGCTGGTCGTCGGCTACAAGATGATCCGGTCGAACTACTACGTGGGCGCGGACAACGACAGCGTCGTGGTCATGCAGGGCCTGCCGGGGTCGATCCTGGGCTATTCCATCCATGAGGTGAACCTGGTCGGCTGCGTCACCGCCAAGGGTGAGCTCACCCTCGCCGACAACGGAGCTCCCTTCCCCGCGGGCTGCCTTCCCCTGAAGGTCAGCGATCTCGAACAGACCGGACGTGATCAGGTCGAGCGCGGCCTGCCGCCGGGCACGCTGGAGAAGGCCCGGGAACAGATGAGCGTCCTGGCCGACCGCGAATTGCTGCCGGTGTGCAAGAAGAACGGTTCCGCCGCCCAACCCGGCGTTGTGACCACCACTCCGGCACCGCCGGCCACACCGGCTCCGCCCATGCCCACCGAAGCAGCTCCGCCGGCGCCCGCCACGCAAGCACCCGGCCCCAACGGTGAGAATCCGGCACCGCCGGCGCCGCCGACCACCTCCGCGCCGGCGCCGACCACCACCGCTGTGCCCCAGACGCCGGGGGAGAACTGCCGGGTGACGGACTGATGTCCGCACCGGCAGCACCGTCCGCCGGGGCTTTCCCGAGTCCCCCGGGCGGTTTCGCGGCAACGCCGCCACCGACGTCGCGGCGCAATACCGAGCTCCTACTGCTCGGTTTCGCCGCGTTCATCACCACGGCGGCGTTGTTTCTGGTGGAAGCCAGCCAGGAACAGTCCCTGACGTGGGATATCGCGAAGTACGGACTGGCGTATCTGGGGCTTTTCGCCGTCGCGCACCTGGCAGTACGACGATTCGCGCCCTACACCGACCCGCTGCTGCTGCCGATCGTGGCGCTGCTCAACGGACTCGGCCTGGTGCTCATCCACCGGCTGGACCTCGCCGACCAGCAGACCGCCGCCTACAACTCCTGGGATATCCCCTCACCCGACGCGAATTCGCAGATTCTGTGGACCGCACTGGGGATCATGCTGTTCGTGGGAATCCTGGTGGTGTTGCGCGATTACCGGACCCTGGCCAAATACTCCTACACGCTCGGACTCGTGGGATTGGTCGCGCTGGCGATTCCGGCACTGCTGCCCAGTTCGTTCTCCGAGGTCAACGGCGCCAAGATTTGGATCCGGCTGCCCGGTGTGAGCCTGCAACCCGGTGAGTTCGCAAAGATCCTGCTGATCATCTTCTTCGCCTCGGTTCTCGTCTCCAAACGGGAACTCTTCACCGCGGCCGGCCGGCATTTCCTCGGGATGGAGTTTCCGCGGGCCCGGGACCTGGGCCCGATCCTCGCCGTCTGGATCGTCTGTATCGGCGTACTGGTCTTCGAGAAGGATCTCGGGACCTCACTGCTCATTTTCGGCACCGTGCTGGTGATGCTCTACATCGCCACCGAGCGGGTGGGCTGGCTGCTGATCGGCGGCGGCCTGCTCATGGTCGGATTCTTCTTCGCCTACCAGATGTTCGGGCATGTCCGGGTCCGGGTGGAGACCTGGCTGCACCCCTTCGAGGACTACAACAACACCGGTTACCAGATCGTGCAGTCACTGTTCGGCCTGGCCACGGGCGGGCTGGCGGGTACCGGTCTGGGCAGCGGCCGGCCGTCGCAGGTGCCGTTCGCGAAAACCGATTTCGTCGTCACCACCATCGGCGAGGAACTCGGGCTCATCGGCCTGACCGCCGTACTGCTCCTGTTCCTGATGCTCATCCTGCGCGGAATGCGGACCGCCCTGGCAATCCGCGACAGCTTCGGAAAACTGCTCGCGGCCGGGCTGGCGTTCACCCTCGCCATCCAGATCTTCGTGGTCGTCGGCGGAGTGACGAAACTGATCCCGCTCACCGGTCTCACCACGCCGTTCGTTTCCTACGGCGGTTCCTCCCTGCTCGCGAACTATATTCTCCTGGCCCTGCTCATCAAGATCTCCGACGCGGCGCGCGCACCCGCCCCGGCCAGGCGCCGAGAGCCGGCGCCCGCACCGCTGGCGGAGGCGCAGACGGTGATGGTGTCACGACGGCAAGGGGGTCAGCAGCGATGAACACACCGTTACGCCGAGTGGCCATGGCGGTCATGGCGATGATCGTGGCCCTGCTGCTCAATGCCACGTACATCCAGGTGATCAAGGCCGACGACTACCGCGCCGATCCACGCAACTCCCGGGTGCTGCTCGACGAATACTCCCGGCAGCGCGGGCAGATCTCCGCGGGCGGCGCCGTACTCGCCAGTTCCGTCGAAACCGACGACCGATACAAGTATTTGCGCGTCTACCCCACCGATCCGGCCGCCTTCGCGCCGGTCACCGGCTTCTATTCGATGCAGTACGGCAGCACCGGCCTCGAACGGGCGGAGGATCCGGTCCTCAACGGTTCGGATGCGCAACTGTTCGGCAGCCGGCTGGTCGATCTGGTCTCCGGGCGTGACCCCCGCGGCGGCAATGTCGTCACCACCATCGACCCGATGATGCAGCAGGTGGCCTACAACGAACTCACCAGCAAGGGCTACACCGGCTCGGTTGTGGCCATCGAACCCAGTACGGGCAAGATTCTGACCATGGTGTCCACGCCCAGCTACGACCCGAACCTGCTGTCCGGGCACGACGGCGCCCAGGGCACCCAGGCCTGGGAGAGTCTCAGCGCCGACGAGAACCAGCCGATGCTCAACCGGGCGATCTCGCAGACCTACCCGCCGGGATCCACCTTCAAGGTCGTGGTTACCGCGGCCGCGCTGTCGAACGGGGTCGCCAACCCGCAGTCCCAGTTCACCGCGGCGCCGAACATCACCCTGCCCGGAACCAGTACCACCCTGGAGAACTACAACGGCACCAACTGCGGTTCCGGTGCCACCGCGACCCTGCACGAGGCGTTCCGCCGGTCCTGCAACACCGCGTTCGTCGAACTCGGTGTGGATGTCGGCGCGGCGGCGTTGGAAGACGAGGCGGCCGCGTTCGGTATCGGCCCGCATCGCGGGATCCCGATGCCGGTCGCCGAGAGCACCATCGGCAATATCCCCGACGACGCGGCGCTGGCGCAGAGCAGTATCGGCCAGCGTGATGTGGCGCTCACACCACTCGACAATGCCGTGATCGCGGCTACGGTGGCCAACGGCGGCGTGCGGATGGAACCGTATCTGGTCGACCAATTGCAGAACCCGGACCTGAGTGAGCTGTCCACCACCGAACCGGTGTCCGTGGGGCAGGCCGTGAGCGCCGATGTAGCGTCTACGCTGACCGATCTGATGGTCGCCTCCGAGGAGAACACCGCGGGTAGCGGCGGGTCGGCTTATCGGATCGCTTCCAAGACCGGCACTGCCGAACACGGCGCCGATCCACGCAACACACCACCGCACGCCTGGTATATAGCGTTCGCGCCGGCCGAGAACCCGAAGATCGCCATCGCGGTCATCGTGGAGAACGGCGGCGACCGCGCGCTGGCGGCAACCGGTGGGTCGGTCGCCGCGCCGGTTGCCCGCGCGGTATTGGACGCCGGTCTGCGAGGTCGCTGAACGAGATGGATATGCGAGTGAATCTGCGGGGAACCCGATGCTGACAAACGGCGCGATGATCGCGGACCGCTACCGGCTGCAGCGCCTGATCGCCACCGGTGGGATGGGTCAGGTCTGGGAAGCCCTGGACACCCGGCTCGATCGCCGGGTGGCGGTGAAGGTGCTCAAATCGGAGTTCTCCGCCGATCCCACGTTCCGGCACCGGTTCCGCACCGAGGCCAAGACCACCGCGCAGCTCAACCATCCCGGTATCGCCGGAATCTACGACTACGGCGAAACCTACGATCCGCAGGGCGGGGAAACCGCCTACCTGGTGATGGAGCTGGTGCAGGGCGAACCGCTCAACACCGTACTGAACCGGCTCGGCCGGTTGTCGGTCGTACAGGGTCTGGATCTGCTGGAGCAGACCGGCCGTGCCCTGCAGGTCGCGCATCGGGCCGGTGTGGTGCACCGCGACGTGAAACCGGGAAATATCCTGGTCACTCCCACCGGGCAGGTGAAGATCACCGATTTCGGTATCGCGAAGGCGGTCGATGCCTCGCCGGTCACCAAAACCGGGATGGTGATGGGCACCGCCCAGTACATCGCGCCGGAACAGGCGGTCGGTGAGGACGCCACGGCGGCCAGCGACGTGTACTCGCTGGGTGTGGTCGGCTACGAGGCGCTTGCCGGTCAACGCCCCTTCACCGGTGACGGCGCCCTCACCGTCGCGATGAAACATGTGCGCGATGTACCGCCGCCGATGCCGACCGACCTCCCGCCGAATGTGCGCGAACTCGTCGAGGTGACCCTGGCCAAGGACCCGAACCAGCGTTACAGCGACGGCGGCGAATTCGCCGAGGCCGTCGCGGCGGTGCGGTCGGGCCGGCGGCCACCTCCACCCCGCAATCTGGCCGCGGCCGGTCCCACCAGCCTCATCCCGGCGCCGCAGCCGGGTTACGACGATCCGGCGACCGTTCGCTACACCACTCCGGCCACCGCCATGGCCGGACCGGCAACGGTAATGGACCATCACGGCGCACACGAGGTCGATCCGGCCGAATACCGCGACGATGCCGGTGGTGGCGGAGGTCTGGGGAAAAACCAGAAGTGGATGATCGCGCTGGGTATCGGTGCGCTGCTGCTCGGTGGGGCGGTGCTGTGGCTGCTCTTCGGCGGCGATACCAATCCTGCGGGCACCCCGACCGAGACCTCGTCGACGGTCCCGACCACGCGGCCGGCGCCGCCGCCGGTGACCACCACCTACGAGGTCACCGAACCGCCGGTCTGGACTCCGACACAGGAATACACCACCACCCAGCCCCCGGCGACCACAACCACCCAGCCGCCTGCGCCGACCACCACGACGACGCAGCCGCCGACCACCACCACCGAGACCACCACCGCCCCGCCGACCACCACGGAATCGACGGGCAGCGAGGAAACGGCCACCACTACGCGGCCTTTCCCGGTACCGGACATCGAACTGCCGGAGATCGGCAACCGCTCCCGTGACGACGACAGCTCTCCCGACGTGCCGAGCCACCATCAAGGACAGCCATGACGACCCCGAAGAATCTCTCCTCTCGCTACGAGCTGGGCGAGATCATCGGATTCGGTGGGATGTCCGAGGTCCACCGGGCACGCGACCTCCGGCTCAACCGCGATGTCGCGATCAAGGTGCTGCGGGCCGATCTGGCGCGCGACCCCACGTTCTACCTGCGTTTCAAACGTGAAGCCCAGAACGCGGCCGCTCTGAACCATCCCGCGATCGTGGCGGTGTACGACACCGGTGAGGCCGAGGTGGACGGCGGGCCGCTGCCGTTCATCGTGATGGAGTACGTGGACGGCGATACGTTGCGCGATATCGTGCGCAACGAGGGCCCCGTGCCGCCGCGCCGGGCGATGGAAGTCATCGCCGATGTATGCGCGGCGCTCGATTTCAGCCATCAGGCCGGGATTGTGCACCGGGATATGAAGCCGGCCAACATCATGATCAATCGCGCGGGCGCGGTGAAGGTGATGGATTTCGGTATCGCGCGGGCGATCGCCGACGCCGCCAACCCGATGACCGCGACCGCGGCGGTGATCGGCACCGCCCAGTATCTGTCGCCGGAGCAGGCCCGCGGCGAAACCGTGGATGCGCGGTCGGACGTCTATTCGGTCGGTTGCGTCCTGTTCGAAATCCTCACCGGGGAGCCGCCGTTCACCGGTGATTCCCCGGTTGCGGTCGCCTATCAGCATGTGCGCGAGGATCCGCGGCTGCCTTCGCTGGTACACGACGGTGTACCGCGGGAGCTGGATTCCGTGGTGCTCGAGGCCATGGCCAAGAATCCGGCGAACCGTTATCAGAGCGCGGCAGAGATGCGCGCCGATCTGATCCGGGTGCTGGGCGGCCAGAAGCCCGGGGCGCCGATGGTGATGACCGACGAGGACCGCACCACCATGCTGGGCCCGGCGGACCCCTCGGCGCGCGGCTATCACCGCTTGGACGACGACGATATCGACGACGACTACGGCGACGGATCCGGTGGTAATCGCCGCCGTGCCTATATCGCCGCCGGCGTGGTGGCCGTGGTGGCCGTGGCCTTCGGTCTCTTCTGGATGCTGCTCGGCCCCGGTAGCCGCCCGGATCAGGTCGCGGTACCGGATCTGTCGAACCTCTCGGCCAGTGAAGCGGAGACGAAACTGGATTCGCTCGGCTTCGATGTCGCTATCCAGGAGAAGCCGGACGGCCGGATCAGTGCCGGGAACGTCATCGCGACCCAACCGCTCGGCGGATCCCGGGCCGATGAGGGCAGCACGATCACCATGCAGGTCTCCACCGGCCCGCAGCAGGTGCCGATCCCCCAGGTCGTCGGGCTGAGCCAGCAGGAAGCCACGCAGGAGCTCACCAATGCCGGGCTGCAGGTCCATCCGGACGTGAAGCGCGGACCTTCCAGTCCCGAGGACAAGGACAAGGTGATCGCCCAGGACCCGTCCCCGGGGTTCGAACTGGACGCGGGTAGTCAGGTCACCCTGACCCTCGGTTCCGGACCGGAGCAGGTGTTCGTACCTGATGTCGTCGGCCAGTTGATCGACCGTGCCCAGCCGAATCTGGAGGGCGCAGGGTTCAAGATCGAGATCCGCGAGGTGCAGTCCGCGCGGCCACGCGGCGAGGTGCTCTCCACCAGCCCGGCCGGCGGTTCGAACGCCGACAAAGGATCGACGATCACCGTGCAGGTAGCGCAGAGCGATCGGATCGCCATGCCGAACCTCGTCGGTCTCACCGCGGGTGAGGTCGTGGACACGCTCCGAGAAAGTGGCTGGCAGGGCAGCGTCAATCAGGTGCGCCAGATCACCCAGATCACGCTGAACTCCGATCAGGCCGGCAAGGTGCTCAGCCAGCAGCCGTCCGCCGGTACCACCGTGCCCTCGTCGACGACGGTCACCGTCAACACGGGTGTCCTACCGCTCGGCCCACCCTGATATCTGCCGGTCGGATCCGGATGAACGAATGTCGGCAGGCCCCTCACCACTGCGGTGAGGGGCCTGCGTGCTGCGGGGAAGCGTATGGCGACGGACGTCGCACCCCTGGGCCGAGCAGCCGCGTAATCTTCCAGCGCGCCCGATAGTCTGCGACGATGACCAGCCCAGGTTCGACCGAGGAATCCGAATCGCTGCGACTTGCGCGGCCGTTCCTCGGTCGATCCGTCGACCTCATCATCGACCGGCCCTACGGGAGCCGCCACCCGACCTGTGGATTCCCCTACCTGGCCAACTACGGCTACGTCCCCGGCACACGCGCGCCCGACGGCGAGGAGCTCGACGCCTACTACCTGGGCTCTTCCGAACCGATGACCTCGGCACACGGCATCTGCATCGCGATCATCCACCGACTCCACGACGATGACGACAAACTCGTCGTCGTTCCCGACCCCGCCACAACTCTCGACGACGCGGCTATCGCCGCAGCCGTCGAGTTCCAGGAGACTGCTGGGCATTACACCGTCATCCGGCACTGACCCTGCCGTTGCCCTTGACGAGACCATAAGGTCACCCCGCAGAAGACTCGGCCAGTGCTAGAAATCGGTCTCAGTGGACCGAAAGTCCCGCGACTTCCGCCTCGAGCATCTCCACAAGTCCCTCGGCGGGCCGCTCGCCACAGACTTCCAGCCAGTTCGCGAGCATCCGGTGACCACCCTGGGTCAGCACCGATTCCGGATGGAACTGCACACCGTGAATCGGCAGTTCGTGATGCCGCAGCGCCATGACGATGCCGCTCTCGGTACGCCCGATCACATCGAAACCGGCCGGCAAGGTGCTCTCGACAACGGTCAGCGAATGGTATCGGGTCGCGGTGAACGGATCGGGCAAACCGGCCAGGACACCCGTGCCGATATGGAATACCGAACTGGTCTTACCGTGCAGCAGTTCGGGGGCCCGGGTCACCGTGGCACCGAAGGCCGCGCCGATCGCCTGGTGGCCGAGGCAGACGCCCAGCAACGGGGTGGAATGCTCCGCGCACGAGCGCACGAGCGCCATGCTCTTGCCCGCGCGTTCCGGTGTACCGGGGCCGGGGCTGATGAGGATCCCGTCGAAATCGCGGGCAACAGCTTCGGTATCGGCGAGTTCGGGATCGTCGTTGCGCCAGACAACCGCCTCGACGCCGAGCTGACCCAGGTACTGGACCAGGTTGAACACGAAGCTGTCGTAGTTGTCGACGACCAGAACTCGCATGCACAAAGACTACGTGGCCGATCGTGGGATATGGGGACATCCCCCCTGATCACCTGGTGGGATAGCCTTGGAACACGACCTGCACGCTGAACACGAGGACATCATGCCCAAGTCGAAGGTCCGCAAGAAGACCGACTACACGCTCAACCCCGCCAGCCGCACGCCGGTGAAGGTGAAAGCAGCGGGTCCATCGCCCGTCTGGTACGTCACCATCATGCTCGGCTTCATGCTGGCCGGGCTGGTCTGGCTGCTGGTCTACTACCTGGCGGCCGATCAGATCAGCTGGATGAGTGATCTCAACGCCTGGAACTTCCTCATCGGATTCGGGCTGATGGTGATCGGGCTCATCATGACCATGCGGTGGCGCTGACCAGGGGATTACACGGGTGTAATTAATGCACACCTGTGGATAGCCCTGTGGATAACTCTCGAGACGGATTGGGGAACACCGCGTGCAGCCCGAGAGCACACAACCACGCCTCGCCTGGTCGACTCCGCTGCCGGCGCTGATCGCGGTCGCCATCGGGGGTGTGATTCTCGCGGTCGCGGCGCTGCTGACCACCGAAGTGCCCGGCAAGTTCTTGCTCGGTGTCGCGGCCGTGGTGCTCCTGGCCCTGGCCGCTTTGGGTATCCGGCAACGACCGAGGTTGTCGGTCGTACCGGGCGAGCAGCCACGGCTGGTACTGCGCGGGCTCACCGGCGCCACCGAATACACCCGGGACCGAATTCTGCGGGCACGGATCGTGGGATATCGCCGCCTCGGCCGCCAATCTCCCATGCTGGAAATCGATGTCGACCACCTGGGCACCGAACGACTGCTGATCTTCGGCCGGTGGGATCTGGGTACAAGCCCGGAAGACGTCTACGAAACACTTCGTTCGGAGCTGCGTCTGCGCGGCGAATCGGCCCGCTGACGGCTGAACCCGGCGCCGGGACACCCGGTCTCGATTCAGCCATGTTTCACGTAAAACATCGGTGGTGGCCACCCGGAGTTCAGGGCAGCGACGCCGCAGCGACGCCGATCACCGCCGATGCGGCCAACGCCAGAACCACCAGCGCCACCACACCGACCATCCGCGCCTGCTCCGGAGTCCGGGCCCGCAGCCACCCGGGCAGGAACATCACGCCCAGCGTCGCGAGTGTGCCCGCGGCCAGTCCACCGAGATGACCCCACAGCGAGATACCGGGCAAGGAGAAACTGATGAACACATTGATCCCGATCAGGATCAACATGCTGTTCGGATTCTGCCGCAGCCGGACGAGTATCACCGTGATGGCTCCGAACAGGCCGTAGACCGCCCCGGAGGCGCCGGCGGTCAGATTGTCCTGCGCCAGCAGCATCACCGCGGCCGAACCGCCGAGCAACGAGATCAGATATACCGCCAGATAGCGTGCCCGGCCGAGGACCAGTTCGATATCCCGTCCGACGACATAGAGCGCGAACATATTCAGCAGCAGGTGGATCAGGCCGTAGTGCAGAAAGCCCGACCCCAGCACACGGAACCATTCCCCGCCGGCGACCGCCGGTGGATACATGACCCAGTCGATGAACAGGGCCGACCCCTGCTCATTCGCCATCAGGCTGCGCGACTGCGCGGCGGTGATCGCGTACACCACCACGTTGAGGGCGATCAGGACATAGGTGACGAACGGTGTGGCTGTACGCGTGGCCACCGCCCCCGATGCGGTGCGAACCTTGGGTGTACTGCGCCGGCCGGCCTGGACACAATCGACACAGTGCTGACCGACCGAGGCGGGACGCAAGCACTCCGGGCACGCAGGCCGGCCGCAGCGAGTACAGGAGAGGCCGGTAGGGCGGTCGGTATGCCGTACGCACACCTGGGCCGGCGGCGAGGGCTGCTGCGGGTTCACCGGGAATCCCGGTCCGAGGACGGCTGAATTATCCGGCCGGGTACTACCGGGCCGGTACGGCGTGTCGCGCTCACCAACCCATCGTGCCATGTGCTCCTTTTGTCCAGTGCCGGTCCGCGGACTCCCCGGCACCGCCGGGCAGCCCGCTGACCTGCTGGTCTGCGCCGAACGCGCGGCTGTGCCAGAGTTGAGCCATGAGCTCGAACCCACTGCGTCCGTCCGGTCGTTCGCGCTATCGGCTGCTCGCCGCCGCCGCGGTAGCCGCGGCAGGCGGTACCGCGTGGCTGGTGCGCAGCAAACGTCCACAGCCACCCGAGCCGGCTCCCGCTCCGCCGCGTATCGGCCAGACCCGCACCGGTACCGCCGCGGCCACCACGAACGGGGCCGCAGCACCCACCGAGAGCTGATCGCGCCGTCAGCGGCTGACGGTCTTGCGGTACTGGCGCAATGCCAGCGGGACGAAGACCGCCAGGATGATCACGACCCAGATCAGCGTCGTCGCCACCGGGTGCTGCAGGGACCACGCGTTCGACTCGTCGACGAGCGGCGAGGAGTTACCGAACAGGTCGCGAGTAGCCTGGGCCAGCGCTGATACCGGGTTCCATTCGGCGAAGATCCGCAACGGTGTCGGCAGATCCTGCAGCGGTACGAAGGTATTGGCCAGGAAGGTGAGCGGGAAGATCACCATGAAGCTCGCATTGTTGAACACCTCGGGCGTGTGCACCAGCAGGCCCACCACCGCCATGATCCACGAGATCGCGTAGGCGAACAGCAGCAGGAGCGCATAGGCCAGCACCGCGTCCAGTAGCGATCCGCGGATCCGCCAGCCGACCACCAGGCCGGTGAGCGACATGACCACCAGACTCACCACATTGATCACCACATCGCTGACGGTGCGCCCGATCAGCACCGAGGACGGGGCCATCGGTAGCGAGCGGAAGCGGTCGATGATGCCCTTCTGCATATCCTCGGCGAGGCTGAGGCCGGTGAACGTGGACCCGAACACGACGGTCTGCACGAAGATGCCCGCGATGAGGAATTCCCGATAGCCGCCCTCGAGGCCCGGGATCTTGATCGCGGTGCCGAAGATATAGGCGAACAACAGTACGAACATGATCGGCGAGAGCGTGCTGAAGATGAGCACATCGGGCACTCGCTTTATTTTGATCACATTGCGTTTGGTGACGGTGAGGCTGTCGCTCACCACCATGGACAGTCGCTCGCCCAAACCGAGTGATTCCGCCGGAGCGCCGGCCGTTGCCACCGCGGTCATCTGCTCTTTCCTTCCATGACTTCGAATTCGCCGGTATTTCGCGACGCGTCGGCCGCCGAGTCGGGGGAACCGGAGTCTTTCCGGCCGGCCCGGTCGCCGGAGTCCGCCGCCGTCTCGCTCGGTTCGCCGGCCTCGTGACCGGTGAGCGAGAGGAAGACATCGTCGAGCGAAGGGCGACGTAACCCGACGTCCTGAATTTTCACTCCCTGCTCGGTGAGCCGGCCGATGGCGGCCACCAATGCCTGCGACCCATCGCTCACCGGCACCACCACGCGACGCAGGCCGGGCTCGAGGTGGATTTCCCCGTCGGCCAACGGGCTCAGCGCCTGCTGCGCGACCGCGAGGTTGTCGATATGGTCGACCGTCAGTTCGATCCGGTCGCCGCCGACCATGCTCTTCAATTCGTCGGCCGTACCGCGGGCGATCACCTGGCCGCGGTCGATCACCGCGATGGCATCGGCCAGCCGGTCGGCCTCCTCCATGTACTGGGTGGTGAGCAGCAGCGTGGTACCGGCGGCGACCAGTTCCTCGATGACATCCCACAGATCCAGCCGGGCCCGCGGATCCAGTCCGGTGGTGGGTTCGTCGAGGAACAGCACCGGCGGGTTGGCGACCAGGGCGCCGGCCAGGTCCAGTCGCCGGCGCATACCACCGGAGTAGCCGCGCACCGGGCGATCGGCGGCGTCACTGAGCCGGAACCGTTCCAGCAGCTCACGGGCGCGTTCCTTACTACGCCGCGTACCCATGTGATAGAGCCGTCCGACCATTTCGAGGTTCTCGAAACCGGTCAGATACTCGTCGACAGCCGCGTACTGACCCGACGCACCGATCCGGGAACGTAGTGCCCGCGGCTGGGCGAGCACATCGATTCCGGCCACCGTCGCCCGCCCGGCATCGGGCACGAGCAGGGTGGTGAGCACCCGGACGGTGGTGGTCTTCCCGGCCCCGTTCGGCCCCAGGAGCGCGGTCACCGTACCTTCGGGAACCGTCAGATCGAGGCCGTCGAGGGCCCGGACCCGGGGACCGTAATGTTTGACGAGACCCTCGGCGACGATTGCGTCGGGCATGATTCTCCTGATTCGAGTGATTGTGCAGGGCGGAGTGGTCTATCCGCCGATGGCGACAGGGGGCCATCGACCTGAGTGCGTCCGGCGAACGGCCGTATATCGGGCCAGTATTGTCCCGGGCGGCGGGGTTTTCATCCGATTTATCCGGTTGCCCGGTGGCGTGCGGAGTTCGGCGGTGTCCGTACACGAACCGGCGGTGCCCACGCAGGAAGACGAAAAGGGCCGTACCCCGGCCCGACTGTGCTCGGGGTAGCCGGTACGGGGTACGACCGGTTTCGATCCTCGCGGCACCGGCCTGCCCGGTCGCGCGTAGCGGACTACCCGATTCGCCGGGCAGCGGTACTCGGATCCGCACAAAGCCGCCGACGCAGCCGGGGTGTCGGAGTTCACGACCGGAAGGCACAGCCGCATAGTGGCATCGACCTCCGACAACTTCGACGGTCGCGTCGCGGCAACCGGCCGTATCGAACGACTGGTCCGACGCTGTCGGTATCGCCGGGAAACCCGGTGTAGCAGCACTTTCGACAACCTCCGGTGTACCTCGCCCGCGTCGGGAACACCTCCACCGGCCGACCGTGGGAAGGTTGTGAACCGCACCAAAAAAAGTCGGAAACTACTGGGCCTCTTGTACGCGTAAATTCGGATCATCGCGTAGGATCGAACGCGTCGGCCCCTCCCCCCCGGGCCGACCTTACGCGGGCCTCGGCTAACTCCCCCCCTTCGCCGAGGCCCGCTCTCATGTCCGGGCCCGCTGCCGAGTCGCGCGGATAGCCGGGACTTCTGCAACAAACCCCGCGCACGCCCCCCGTTTCGTATCCGGCGGCAACTCCGGAGCCGCGATGGTGAGAGATTTGGAGTATCATCGTCTCATCAGATCGATGCAGTAGATCAAGGGAGATCCGCATGACCGCGTCCGTAGACGTCGCAGCCATCGACACCCATGCTCCGGCCGAGCGCCGGCCGTTCGGTCCCGGCACCCGGACTTGGGAAGAAGTCGGACTGATCACCTTCTCGCTGACAGCGGGCTCGGCCTTCCTGTTGCAGACCATGGAACCCTCGATCTCCGCGGTGGTCGATGCCCACTCCACCTTCCGCACCGACCCCATCGGCCGCGCCCTGCGCAGCCTGTCCGCGGTGATGATGTGGACCTACGGCGGTGAGGAATCGCTCGGCGAGACCGACCGGTTACGCAAAATGCACGCCACTCTCAACACCACCGACGCCGATGGAAAACGGCACACCGCCCTGTCCAGTGGCCCCTGGGCCTGGGTGCTGCACACCGGTACCTTCGCCTTCGCCGAGAACGCCGAGTATTTCGCGAAACGGCCGCTGACCTCGGCGGAGAAGGAAGAATACTACCGCGAGACGCTGCAGCTGATGCGCAACTTCTACGTACCACCCAAGGAGCTGCCGGCGTCCTACGCCGACTTCGAGAAGTTCTTCGCGGACCAGGTGGAAAATCATCTGGAAGCCACCCAGACCGCATACGACTACCTGAAGGTAATCCGGACGATCGCCCCGCCCACCCAGCTGCCTCATGCCCTGCACCCGCTGTGGCGTGCGGTGACCGGTCCGTTCGGCCGGATGCAGTACTTCGTCACCGTCGGCACCACCCCCGAAGTGGCGCGCCGCAAACTCGGTCTCACCTGGACCGAGTCCGATGAGCGCAAATTGCGCGTTCTCGGCTGGTTCATCGCCAGGCTGGTTCCCTTGCTGCCCGAGCGGTTGCGCTACTTCCCGATCGCCTACGAAGCCCGCAAACTCGAACGCGACAAGGCCCGGCTGCGCAAGGTCATCGATATCCGGCCGCTCTGACCGACCGGCGAACGGCCCCCGGACACGAACCTCGTCCGGGGGCCTTCTTCTGCATCGATACACTTCGGGCGAGCCGAGTTCGACAGGAGTACCGACCGTGACCAGCAGTACAACCACGCTTCCCGAATACGAACAGGTGGTCCGGCTGCCGCGCGAACTCGGCCCGATCACCGTCCCCGAGAGCTTCCGGGACGAGAACGACCATATGAACATCAGGCACTACTTCGACCTGTGCGTCGAAGCCGGTGGACTGGTCTTCGAACGTATCGGCATAACCGACGAATACCGCGCGAGCCGCGGCACCGGCTTCTTCACCGCCGAACATCACATCCGCTACTACGCCGAAACCCGGGTCGGCGAGGAAGTTTCGGTCTACGTGCGGGGTGTGGATCGCTCCGACAAGGTGGTGCATGTGGTTGCCATGCTGGTGAACGACACCACCCGGCGCCTCAGCTGCACACTCGAGATCACCGCGATCCATGTGGATCTGCGCACTCGATCGGCCACCTCGTTCGCGGCCGATACCGCCGCGGCCATCGATCGCGAACTCGCATCCGACGCTGCGGACTGGCCCGTGCCGGTCTGCGGAGCCATGGGGATACGCCGCTGAACGCTGCCCCTGCGGGAGTCAGGCCGGTTCGGCGCCGTTACCGGAATCGGGCCGACCGGCCGCCGGGCGAACCGTCACCGCTTCGTGGCCTCGGGGGCGGGCCGTACTGACGAACACCACCGGTTGCCCGGCATGCAGGGTTCGGTAGCCGTCGGTTTCTATGCACCGGTATTCGACGAAGACCTGTTCGGTCCCGTCGTCGGGCTTGATATAGCCGAACCCTTTCTCGGAGTCGAACCAGAAGACTCTCCCCCGTCTCCAATCCGATCGGTCGATGCCGGGCGCGGCAGACTCCGAAGGGGTCATTACCAGGTCTTCTCCACTCGTGATGTCTTGGTCGACACCTCAAACGTACGCCCAGTAGCCGTTGACGTCACGAACGGTGTCACCGGGCACGTCGTTACGGTGCCTTTGTGCCGGCAGCATCCTTCCTCACCGACACCCGCGCCGGCTTCACCGTCGATATGCGTCTCTTCCGGGAACCCGCCCGAACGGAACCGACCCCGCAGGCGGCTCTGGTGTTGCTGCGCTCGAGCTGAAAGAGCGCCGGTACGTCCATCGAAAGGATCTGTGTCCACATCATTTCGATGCGATCGAAATGATGTGGACCGCATCTCCGGTGCCGGTCGGGGCCCGAGTTGCGACCTATCGAACTGATTCTTGACGCAATCATTTCGATAGACAAACCTGGTCAGGTGGTGATCAAGAAGAACCCGCTCGGCCCTACCGGGGATACCGTCAGGGAAAACATCCTCCGCTACCGCACTCTGATGAACCTGGGGTATGCCGAACTCGCGCGCAGTCTCGAGGCACTCGGCCGCCCCATCCCGGTGCTGGGTCTGTCGCGGATCGAGCGTGGCGAGCGCCGGGTCGATGTGGACGACTTGATGGCGCTCGCAGTCGCACTCGGGGTCTCCCCCACCAGTCTTCTGCTCCCGGACACGGGTGATTCGGACGACACCGTCACGGCCACCGGAATCGACGGCACGGCCGGGGACCTCCTCGGCTGGTTTCGTCTGCACACTCCGTCCGCGCATATCGGCAAACCGGCCGGCCGGCGGTTCGTACGCGACGCCATCCGCTTCATCGCCGACGCCCGCCCCCGGTGGGATATCGAAGGCCTCACCCTCGAACAGCTCCCCGGGGTCGGCCATCAGGAATACGCCGCGGAGATAACGGAAAAGGCGCGACGAGCGGATGGCAACGACGGCCGCTGATACACGATCCCCGGCCGGGCGCCCGCCAGCACACTCGTAGCGGGTCGAAATCACACGCCGATCCCGGCTCAGGAATCCCGGCCCGCCATCAACTCGAAAATCGAGACCGGGCGCCCGGCTTCGGCACTGGCCGTACGCGCGCGCCGCCAGAGCCCCTGCGCGGTACGCGACAGGGTGGCATCCACACCGGCCTCCTCGCTCGCATCGATGATGTGCTGCGCGCCGGCATCCATCATCGCGAAGGCAGCCAGATCGCCCCACCCGCCCTTCTGGGCGGCCGCCGCGTACTCGGCCATGAAGAACGGATAGGCCTCGGCGGAACGCTGCGCATACGGCAGGAATCGGTCGATATCGTTGCCGGAGCGGTGGATCAGGGCCAGTGCCTGATCGAACGCGAGCATCCACGGATGGAAAACGATCAGCAGCGCCTGATAGAACACCTGCGCCAAACCGTCGTCGTCACCCAGATACTCCTGCGGACTCAACGGCCGCAACAGTTCGGCGTGGGCATCGAATACCTCCCGCGGCCCGCTGTAGAAGATGTACGAGGCGGGGTGGGCGATATTGTCGCCCGCGGACATGAAGCCGCCGGAGAGAAATTGCGCCCCGTGTGAACGCACCCACTGTCCGCCTTTGCGGGCGTTCTCCGGAGAATCCGAGGAAAGATTAACGATGACTTTGCCCCGCAACGCATCGGTCGCCTGGCCGAGAACGTCGTACATCGCGTCGTAGTGGGTCAAGCTGAGGACGGTCACCTCGCCGGCGGCCAGCGCCTCGGCCACTGTCGCGGCCCGGCGTGCACCCGCCTCGACCATGGCTTCGGCCTTCTCGGGGCTGCGATTCCAGACGGTGACCTCGACACCCTCCGCCAGGAAAGCCCGCACCATGGCCTGCCCCATCGGGCCCAGGCCGATCACACTGACCGACCGAGTGTTCTGTTGCGACATCGGATTCCTTTTCGTCGTGATCGAACTATTTCGGCGCCGGAACCGATACTGCGTTCCCGCAGGTAAGGTGGACAAGAACGTACGTTCGGGTGGGGTTGCTCACCTCGAGGTCCGTAACGAGGTCGGGAGGTCGCGGTGGCCGGTGTAAGTGATGTAGATCACGATGTGTGTGGTATGTCCCTGGCGATCGACGTGGTCGGCGGTAAGTGGAAACTGCATCTGATGTGGGTTTTGGGCGCGGGCCCCCAGCGCTTCGGACAGATCCACCGGGCACTGACCGGAGTCAGCGAAAAGGTGCTGACCGAGAACCTGCGCCAGCTGGAGGCCGCCGGAGTCGTTCATCGCGAGATCTATCCGGAGGTTCCACCCCGGGTCGAATACTCACTCACCGCGCTGGGTGAAGACCTGGCCCGCGCCCTACGCCCCTTGGAGGAATGGGGCGATCGGCACCGCGGACACCTGCTGGACATCGCCTGCTGACCCCTACCGCAAAGGCATTGCGCCACAACGGCTGGGTGTGCGCGCCGGATGCCGGGCCGGTATCCCGGGCGTCGCACGCGCCCCGTCCGGCAATCGAGCGGTATATGCGTCGACAGACCCTCTGACCCGGATACGTTGGCGGCACGCGGAACAGGTGCACCGGGAAGTCCGGACCGCTCTAGGAGTCGAAGCACGGTTACGGGGGTTTCGCCCGAACGATAAACGCTCTCTACCTGAATGTTCAGGTAGAGAGCGTTTTGTGGAGCCTAGGGGAATCGAACCCCTAACCCCTGCCTTGCAAAGGCAGTGCTCTGCCAATTGAGCTAAGGCCCCGGGCAGATGCGCGACCGCGGTGAGTCGCCTGCGAAACAGTAGCGTTCCGGCACGTACACCGTCAAACAAGCCTACCCGGCGATAACCGGGCGTTCACCTGCGCAGGGCACCGGTGGCCTCGAACTCCGCCTCCCGGCCCTGCATCTGTTCGCGGTACCAGTTCTCGCGATGCCAGAGCATCACCTTTTCGTGCAGGCGTCCGAGCGGCGGCACTCGTCGCGCCAATTCCACTGCGGTGACCAGTGGGATCCGGGCAATCGGAAGCAGTACCCAGGGGAACGCCGACGGCATGCGGTACTTCCGGCGAGTGGTAGGCAGCATGTACAAGGCCGGGTAGGCGGAGTTGATCCGATAGTTGTAGTGCGCCCGCAGACGGGCTATTCCGCGCTGTTCGGGCCGGGGCGCGAAGGCCGCCGGATACGACTCGATGAGCTCGTTGCCCTGATCGCCGGAATCGTGGGCACGGGCGATCAGGGTCATGGCCATGACCCGCAGCGTGTCGGGCACGGTTTCCGGATGCCAGGTGAGCCGGACGCCGAGTAGGTAGCCCATGTACTTCTGGAAGTGCAGCAGCGCCCGGAATTCCGCCGGGCTGGTCTGATAGCCGAGCGCCCACAATCCCAATCCGGGGATGGTGCTGCCGGCGATCAAGGTCAGCAATTGGTAGGTCTGGCTGATCGGCAGCCCCCACCGTTCGGTGTCCCATTCGGGGTGCCGCGCGACCCCCGCGCGCACCGAAACGTGCATGATACGCACCTTCAGAGCAGTAGCCCGGCCCGGCGATCCGGGTGTCAGCAGTGCGCCGGGCTCCGACACATCCATCCAGAACCGGCAGGTTTCCAAGAAGCGGCGCAACGCGCTGTCGCCGGCGTAGCCGCCGGCCAGCGACAGCGGGGTGGCGACGGCGGCTTCGGTGTACATCTCCAGAGTTTCGGCCCCCGCGAAGCTGAACAGCATGGTGCCCCACCGGCGCCAGACCGCTGCGCCGCGTTCGACCAGGTCAGGGCGCACCCACTCCGGCACGGTCTCGAACTCGTCGAACAGCGCGCGCATCGCCGGCGGCGGATCGGTGATGCTGTCGATACCGTCGCTCAGCGCGGTATCCAGCAGTCGCCGCCCGTTCTCGCGACCGTCCGCGCCGCGCAGCACCTCGGCGACGAACCGTTCCGCCACCGGATCACCGGCGAACATGTCCGCGCACAAGGCCTTCGCCTGTTCGTCGGTCGGGAAGAGGTCGCTACCGGTCACGGCACGTACCAGGCGTTCCACCGTCCGCACCCGCGGATCGGTCCGGGCCTGCCAGTACCTAAAGCTCTCCGGGCACCGAAAGGCCGGGTCTTCGGTATCCGCTACCACCACTGGTGTCGACATCGCTGTCCTCCCTGCCGAGCCGGCCCGCGGCAGCGCCCTGACCCATGCCACGGGCCGGCCCCCGCCGAAACCATACTTCAATGTATGGATTAACAGTACTGAACAGTACGGAGTACGGGAAGATGGGAACGCCTTCCCGAGGAATTCGCGACCATCCGCTCGAGGCATAAGCGGTCAACCGCCCACGGCAGCCATAATCACCGGATCCTCCGAGCCCACCGGGCGCCTCCCCTACCATCGGTGTATGGGACTCAGCGGCGATCGGTCGGAGAAGATAACGGCGGGCTCCGACGCCGCGGAACCGCCCGCTGAACGAGCCACGCCGAGTCGGCCGAGATCGAAAAAGGCCCAGGCACAGCAGCGGCAACGTCGGCGCACCGCCCGGCTCTCCTACGACGACTGGGTCGACGGCGCCCTGAATCTGCTGTCACGCGAGGGTGTAGGAGCGATCAAGATCCAGCGGCTGTGCCAGGAACTGGGCGTCACGAAGGGCAGCTTCTACTGGCATTTCGATGATATCGAACAACTCATGACGGCCATGGCGGACCGCTGGAGCGCGATCCAGAGCCGGACGGTCCGCGATCTGGCCGCTTTCGCGGAGATCCCGGTGGAGGAACGGATCGAGAAAATGGCGGCAATGCTGGTGGATCAACGCCACTGGATCGTGGAGACCAGCGTGCGGGAATGGTCACGCACCAACCCGAAAGTGGCGGCCGCAGTGCGCAACCTCGATCAGCGCGTTTTCGAAACCGTCAAACGCACCATGCTCGACCTGGGTTTCGACGAGAACCAGGCCGGGATCCGGGCGGGCGCGATGGTCTATATCGGCCTCGGATTGATCCACGGCCGGGACAACCTGCCGACACCGTCCACCGCGCAGGTGTCCTCGGTCATCGAACTGCTGGCCCGGCCGTGATCACCGGCAGGCGAGCGACCGGCCCGCCGGAAACGAAATCAGCGAGTGGTGACCTCATGCCACATATCGGCCTCATCCCGCTTGCGCAGCTTGCTGATACCGATGAGAACCGCAGCGACAATTCCGATGGTGAGAACGTATTTCATTTCTTCAGCCTAACTCTGTTGGGCGGCGCCGACTCATCCAGGACCGTTGGTTGCGGTAACGAGAAGGGCCGGATTCGGAGGGAAAGGAAAACGACCTCCGAACCGTTTCCGGTGGAGGTCGTCGATGTATTACAGGGAGTGGGTCTAGGAGGACTTGAACCTCCGACCTCTTCGTTATCAGCGAAGCGCTCTAACCGCCTGAGCTATAGACCCGTGGTTTCGACCGCCGATAGTAAGGTGACTTTCCTACCGGAACCGGCCGAGAACAGAGACTACCCGAACGACCGCCGTACAACCAAAACCACTGGTCACAGCCTCGAAGACGTTCGGTTTTCCCTGCACGGCGGCCGGTGCCCGGATCCAGGCACCGGCCGTCGCGTCGACCGAATTCAGTCGGGGTCGGCCAGGGTGACCTGGATACCGCCGACCATATCGCAGCACTGGTTGTAGATGAACGTCCCAACGGTCGCCAGCGCGGTGAACAGCACCACGTTGATCAGCCCGATCACCCCGGCATAGCCGAAGACCGTCCCGGCGTCGATGAGCCCGACCGAGCCGCTGTCCGGAGACACCATATCGGTGAAGGTGCTGTTGAGCCGCTCCCAAACACCCATACCCGCCAGCACCATGTACAGCAGCGCGACCGCGATCATCCAGACGAAGAACATGGCGATACTGATCACCAGGGTGATCTTCAGTGTCGACCACGGGTCGATCCGCCGGACCTGCACCGTGGCCCGCAGCGGCTCACCACCGAGCACCGCCTGCGGTAGGCCCCGCGGAGCCGGCGAGCCCGTCGGCCCCGACGACACCGGCGGGGTGTAGGCGGGCGGCGGCGTGTGCTGCTCGGGCGGCAGCGGATGCCGGATCTCGGAGAGATCGGGCATATCCTTGGCCAGCTCCGGGCGGGCGATACTGCGGGTAGGCCCGTCCAGGCCAACGGATTTGGCCATAGCAGCTTCCTTACGGGCCGCCTTGGCCGCCAGATCGCTCGTGGTGCGGGCATTGGTGACCCCGCCGCTCAGCCCGACCGAACGCGGCTGTGCCCCACCCACCGGGGTGTGGCCCGGCCGCGGCAGATTGGACTGGGGCTCACGCTGCGGCAGATTGGACTGGGGCTCACGCTGCGGCAACTGCGACCAGCCCTCCTGGAACCGGCCCTGCTCGCCACCGTTACCGCCACCGGACTGCTGTTTCTGGGCGCCGGAACCCTGGGGGCCGGGGTTCGGCGATCCGGCATTACGCGGTTCGGACGCGAATTCGCCCTGCTGCTCCTGGTTTTCGGGCGCGGAGCCGTCGGCGGGCGCGCCGCCGGACGCATTGCCGCCCGGCTGCCCGCCCCCGGACTGCTCGTTGTCCGCGGCATCACCCGGCCGCTGGATCGGGCGCGGCGAAATCGGGGACGGAGTGACCCTCTCGGTCACACCGTTCGTCTGCTGCCGCTCGTCGCTCGGCTGTTTCGGAGTGGTCAATGGGAATCCTCGGATCCGTTCTTTGCCGCCGATATGGATTTACTGCTCGGGGGAATCGCCACCGTCGATCTGCTCGGGCTCGTCGGCGTTACGTGCGATCGCAAGCAAGGTATCGCCCTCGCCGAGGTTCATCAATCGCACGCCCTTGGTCTGCCTACCGGCCTTACGGACCTGCCGGGCGGCAGTGCGGATAACCCCACCGCTGGACGTGATCGCATACAGCTCGTCGTCGTCGTCGACGATGAGCGCACCCACCAGGGTGCCACGCCGGGCGTCGAACTGGATGGTCAATACACCTTTTCCGCCGCGACCCTGGGCGGTGTACTCCTCGATGGCGGTGCGCTTCGCATAACCACCGGACGTCGCGACCAGCAGATATGTCCCGTCGCGGACCACATTGAGCGACAGCAGCGCGTCATCGGCATTGAACCGCATACCCTGCACACCCGAAGTGGCCCGGCCCATCGGGCGCAACGCCTCATCGGTGGCGGAGAAACGGATCGACTGCCCCTGCGCCGAGACCAGCAGCAGATCGTCTTCGGCGGAACACAGTACGGCGCCGACCAATTCGTCGTTGTCGCGCAAGTTCACAGCGACGATGCCGCCGCTGCGGTTGGAGTCGAAGTCCACCAGCCGCGACTTCTTGACCAGGCCCTTCTGCGTCGCCAGCACGAGGTAGGCGGCATCCTCGTAGGATTTGATCCGGATTACCTGGGCGATCTTCTCGTCCGGCTGGAAAGCCAGCAGATTCGCCACGTGCTGCCCGCGTGCCGTGCGGTTGGCCTCCGGCAGCTCATATGCCTTGGCCCGGTATACCCGGCCTTTGTTGGTGAAGAACAACAACCAGTCGTGGGTCGACGTCACGAAGAAGTGCCGAACGATATCGTCCTGCTTCAGACCCGCGCCCTGCACACCCTTACCGCCGCGCTTCTGGCTGCGGTAGAGATCGGTCTTGGTGCGTTTGGCGTAACCGGTTTCGGTGATCGTGACCACCACGTCCTCGCGGGCGATCAGATCCTCGTCGGCAACATCGCCGTCGGCGGAAATGATCTGGGTACGCCGCTCGTCGCCGTAGCGTTCCACGATTTCGGCCAGTTCGTCCCGGACGATGGCCCGCTGCCGCTCCGGCTTCTCCAGAATATCTTTCAGATCGGCGATTTCGGCTTCGAGCTTGGCCAACTCGTCGACGATCTTCTGCCGCTCCAGCGCAGACAGCCGGCGCAGCTGCATATCCAGGATCGCGGTGGCCTGGGTTTCGTCGATATCGAGTAGTTGCATCAGGCCGGTGCGCGCGGTCTCGGTATTGGCCGAGCGGCGGATCAGCGCGATGACCTCGTCGAGCATATCGAGCGCCTTGACCAGGCCGCGCAGGATATGTGCCCGTTCCTCGGCCTTGCGCAGCAGGTACCGGGTGCGCCGGACGATCACATCGAGCTGATGGTTCACATACAGCCGGATCATCTGGTCCAGGCGCAGCGTACGCGGCACGCCCTCGACGATGGAGAGCATATTCGCGCCGAAACTGGTCTGCAGCTGGGTGTGCTTGTACAGATTGTTCAGCACGACCTTCGCGATCGCATCGCGTTTGACCGTGACCACGATACGCAGACCCGCCCGGTCCGACGATTCGTCGTGGATATCGGACACGCCGGCGATCCGGCCGTCCTTGACCTGTTCGGCGATCGCATTGATGAAGTTGTCGGTATTGACCTGGTACGGCAGTTCGGTGATGACGATGGTGGTGCGGCCGCGGGCGTCCTCTTCGATCTCCACCACACCGCGCATCCGGATGGAACCGCGGCCGGTGGTGTAGGCGTCGTGGATGCCCTGGGTGCCGACGATGAGCCCGGAGGTCGGGAAGTCCGGTCCCTTCACCCGCTCCATACATGCGGCGAGTGTGGCTTCTTCGTCGGCGTCGTGGTTGTCCAGCGCCCAGTAGATCGCCTCGGCCAGTTCGTTGAGATTGTGCGGCGGAATGTTGGTCGCCATCCCGACCGCGATACCGTTGCTGCCGTTCATCAGCATATTCGGCACACGGCTGGGCAGAACGACCGGTTCCTGGGTCTTACCGTCGTAGTTGGCGATGAAATCGACGGTGTCGTGATCGATTTCGCGCAGCAACTCCATGGCCAGCGGGGTCAGCCGGCATTCGGTGTAACGCATGGCGGCCGCGCCGTCGTTACCGCGGCTGCCGAAGTTGCCCTGGCCGTCGACCAGCGGATAGCGCATCGCCCACGGTTGCGCCATCCGCACCAGGGTGTCGTAGATGGCCGAATCGCCGTGCGGGTGATAGTTACCCATGGTGTCGGCGACCGGACGCGCGGATTTCACGTAACTACGGTCGGGCCGGTATCCGTTGTCGTGCATCGCGTACAGGATCCGGCGGTGCACCGGTTTGAGGCCGTCGCGGACCTCCGGCAGTGCGCGGCCCACGATCACGCTCATCGCGTAATCGATGTAGCTGTTCTGCATCTCCTGCTGGATATCGACCGGTTCGATCCGGTCGCCCGCACTCTCCGGCGGCAGGGTTGTGTCGGTCATGCAATCTCCTAGGTACTGACGGATAACGGCGGATCACCGCGCGCTGCTGCGCTGCGGGTGCAACCGCCGCTACTACACGTCGAGGAAACGGACGTCTTTGGCGTTACGGGTGATGAAGCTGCGCCGGGCCGCGACATCCTCGCCCATCAGGACGCTGAACAGCTCGTCCGCGGCGGCCGCGTCGTCCAGCGTCACCTGACGAAGCACCCGGACCGAGGGGTCCATGGTGGTTTCCCACAGCTCCTTCGGATTCATTTCGCCCAGACCCTTGTACCGCTGGATACCGTCGTCCTTGTTGATTTTCTTACCGGCCGCCAGGCCCGCCTCGACCAACCCGTCGCGTTCACGATCCGAATAGGCGAACTCCGGTTCGCTGCGCTGCCATTTCAGCTTGTACAGCGGCGGCTGCGCCAGGAAAACATGGCCGTGCTCGATCAGCGGACGCATGAACCGGAACAGCAGGGTGAGCAGCAGGGTCGAGATGTGCTGGCCGTCGACGTCGGCATCGGCCATCAGCACGATCTTGTGATACCGAAGCTTGCTGATATCGAACTCGTCGTGGATACCGGTGCCGAAGGCGGTGATGATCGCCTGGACCTCGGCGTTCTTCAGGACCTTGTCGATTCGCGCCTTCTCGACATTGATGATCTTGCCGCGCAATGGCAGGATCGCCTGATACATCGAATCGCGGCCGGATTTCGCCGACCCACCGGCGGAATCACCCTCGACGATGTAGATCTCGGACTTGGCCGGCTCCTTGGACCGGCAGTCGGCCAGCTTGCCGGGCAGGCCACCGATATCGGTCGCGCTCTTACGCCGCACCAGCTCGCGGGCCTTACGCGCCGCCACCCGGGCCTGCGCCGAGGACACCGCCTTGTTGACGATGGTCTTGGCGTCCGCCGGATTCGCCTCGAACCAATGCGCGAGATGCTCGTTGCAGGTGCGCTGCACGAACGATTTCACCTCGGTATTGCCGAGCTTGGTCTTGGTCTGGCCCTCGAACTGCGGCTCACTGACCTTCACGCTGACAATGGCGGCCAGCCCCTCGCGGATATCGTCACCGGTGAGGTTGCCGTCTTTTTCCTTGAGCAGCTTCTTGTCCTTGGCGTACCGGTTGACGACCGTGGTCAGCGCCGCGCGGAAACCCTCCTCGTGGGTACCGCCCTCATGGGTGTTGATGGTGTTGGCGAAGGTGTGCACCGACTCCGAGTAGCCGGAGTTCCACTGCATCGCGACCTCGAGCTCGTGCCCGGTGCCCTTGCTGGTGAACGCGACGACCGAATTGTGGATCGGCTGCTTGGTCCGGTTGATGTGCCGGACGAAATCCTCGAGACCACCGGGATAGTGGTAGGTACGGGTCTTGACCTTGTGCTGGGCAGGAGCCGCTTCTTCCTCACCGTGCTTGGGTGCGTCCGCGGTTTCGCTGACCACCTCGTCGGTGATCTCGACCTCGCTGACCCGTTCGTCGGTGAGCACGATGGTCAGGCCCTTGTTCAGGAAGGCCATCTCCTGCAGGCGCCGCGAGACCGTCTCGAAGTTGTAGGTGGTGGTCTCGAATACCGCGGGATCGGCCCAGAACCGGATGGTGGTACCCGTGGCCTTGGTGGGTTCCCCCTGGACCAATTGGCCGGGGACCGCGTCCTTGTAGGTCTGGCTCCAGTGGTAACCGTCGGTATCGACCTCGGCCTCGAGCCGGCTCGACAGCGCGTTGACCACCGAGATACCGACACCGTGCAGACCGCCGGAGACGGCGTAGGAATCGGAGTCGAATTTGCCGCCGGCATGCAACTGGGTCATGACGACCTCGATGGTCGGGATGCCCTGGGCATGCATCGCCACCGGAATACCGCGGCCGTCGTCGACGACCTGGACACCACCGTCGGCGAGGAGGGTGACCTCGACCTTGGTGGCGTGCCCGGCCATCGCCTCGTCGACCGAGTTGTCCACAACCTCCCAGATCAGGTGGTGCAGGCCACGCTCGCCGGTGGAACCGATGTACATGCCCGGGCGCATCCGCACCGCCTCGAGGCCTTCCAGGACCTTGATGGAGGAGGCACCGTAATCTTGTTTGTTCGATGCGCTCGAACCTGATGCTTTGGAGTCTTTGGCAGCCACTGGTCGGTAGCTCTCCTTACTTGCTGGTCCCCGGGACGGCGGTGGGACAGCGCACGTGGGCCCGGGACAGATAAGAGGGCTGCACACAACGCGCCGAAGGTATCGCCGCTGATTTACGTTTCCATCTTACTTCGCAGCCCAACTTACAGTGCATCTGCGACACCCCTGACGGCTCCCAGGATGAGAGAAATCGGACCGGCACGGGTCCCCTCGCGGCGCGACCGTTTTCGGACCATCAGATTCGTCCTGAGAGTTCGCTGAAGGCACCGGCCCGGGCGGCCCGTCGCGTTCCACGTAAAACCGGGTCTACCCGTAGGTGTCACGCGGACCCCGGCCGCGGATATGTCGTTCGCCCTTACGCCAGCTCGGGGCGGTCGGGCCCGCAATACGCAGGGAGCGCACCACCCCGGGGCCGACGGCCGCGGTGATCTTCGCAAGTAACTGCGCCTGCAGCAACCGGAGTTGAGTGGCCCAGGCCGTGGACTCGGCCGCCACACTCAGCACACCGTTCTCGAGTTTCACCGGTTTGGCATGTGCGGCGATATCCTCGCCGACCACACCGGACCAGTGCCCGAACACTGTCCCCTCGGCCACTTTCGTGGACCAGCCACGACTCCGCGCGATGGAGGTGGCGAGCTTGGACAGTGGCTGCGGATCACGATCGTCGGGTCGCGGCCCCGACCAACCGCTACGCCGGCGAGCTCCGCCACGGGAACTCCGGCGGGGCGACGAACGCCCCTGGCCCACGGATTTGCCACTCGCTCGCGCGGCCGCACGTGCCTCTTCGAGCGCACGACGGGCCAGGTCGATCCCGCGTAGCTCCGGTTCGGCCGGCGGTACGGCGCCACCGGGAGTTCCGGGCCGGTCGGTCATCGTCGCGCTCCGCTCACCAGCCGAGTTATCCCCAGGGTCGGCCGGTATCTGCTCGAGTTGTACACATCCGGAGCCAGAACCTCGAGATCGGGGCCACATAACCGGAAGTGCACCATCTCACAGGGCATAAGCCCTGCTCAGGGTGGGTATTTCGCCTGCCGGCGCAGGTAGTGGCCAATCGCACCGGGTCGACACCCGAGTGCGGGCCGACGACCTGGGCCGACAAGTTATCCACAGGCTGTGGATAACTGTGCACTAAGAGCCGGACGGGGGATAACGGCCCGGCGTATCGGCTCACTCTACGAACGCCCCGGCCCTCGTGCAAGGCACCGGCCGCTGCGTGTTCACTGTGCTGACCGTTCGCTGGGGACCGGCTGTGGCGGGTTCTCCCCGCCGGGCTGGGCAGACTCCGCCGGGGGGCTCCCGGCCAGTGCGGAGATACGGTGTTCGGGGTCACCGGTGGTCGTCACCTGCAGAGTGGCCCCCGTCAGCTCGCCGGGCACATCCTCGGGCACGGCGGCAGTGATCAGCACCTGCTCCGCATCGGCCGCGACCGCGGCGAGGGCGGTACGGCGCCGGCGGTCGAGTTCGGCGAAGACGTCGTCGAGCAGCAGGACGGGTTCGGACCCGCCGGCCCGCAGCAGCTCGAACGCCGCGAGCCGCAGAGCCAGCGCGAACGACCACGATTCACCGTGGCTGGCGAATCCCTTGGCCGCGGTTTCGCCGAGCAGTAGGTCCAGATCGTCGCGGTGCGGGCCGACCAGGCAGACACCCCGTTCCAGTTCCTTGGAACGCGCCCGCGTGATCTCCTCGAGCAGCACCTGTTCGAGTACCGCGGGATCGTCGGAGCGCGGTTCACGCGCCGGATCGAGTAATTCGTCCGGTAGCGCGGCGCTGCGATAACCCACGGTAGCCGGGCGCGATTCGGGGGCCAGCGCCGCGTAGGCCCGGGTGATATACGGATCCAGGTCGTGTACCAGGCGCAGCCGTTCGGCAAGTAGGACCGATGCGTGACCGGCCAGGTGGCCGTCCCACACATCGAGGGTGCCGAGAGCGGCACGGCCTGACCGACCGGCGGTTTTCAGCAGTGCCGACCGCTGCCGCAGTACCCGATCGTAATCGGCGCGTACACCGGCCAGGCCGGGCCGCCGTGCGGTGCACAGTTCGTCGAGGAAGCGGCGGCGCTCGCCCGGGTCGCCGCGAACCAGCGCCAAGTCCTCCGGCGCAAACAGGACCGTATGCAGGATGCCGAGGATCTCGCGCGGCCGGCGAACGGGTGACCGGTTGATCTGCGCCCGGTTCGCCGCGCCGCGGTTGAGTTCCACATCGACGCGCAACTCACGTCCGAGGTTGATCACATTGGCGCCGATCCGGGCCCGTTCGGTGCCGGTGCGGATGAGCGGGGCATCGGCTGACACCCGGTGCGATCCGAGCGTCGACAGGTAGCCGAGGGCTTCCAACAGGTTGGTCTTGCCATTGCCGTTTGCCCCGAGGAAAACCGTAGGGCCTGTGGATAACTCGATCTCAGCATGTTCCCAGGAACGGAAATCATGCAAGGTCAGAGTACGAATATGCACCGGTTCACACCATTCGACAGGTGCCCACGGAGTTATCCACAGCTGTGGATAACTTACGTCGGCGCAGGTCGCGGCCCGGGTTTGCAGAGGTATCGCTCCGCCCGGATCCTGCGATCACGAAATTGACGGATACCCCGGCCGCCGGCGTGGATCGGCGCCGGAGAAGCGCTGCCGAATCCACGCCCGCTCAGCCCGGCAACCGGACCGGCATCAACAGGTAGATGTAGTCGCTGTCCAGGGCCGGATACGCACCGCTCTCGAGCGGCTCCGGCTCCTCCTCACGGGCCGGGAGCAGGACAGCAGGCCGACTCGGCGTGGTGAACCCGAAGGTGACCCGCTCCGAACGCAACGCGGACAAACCGTCGATGAGATATCCGGGATTGAAGGCGATGGTCAGCGGCTCGCCCCGGAAGTCGGCGGTCAGCCATTCCTCGGCCCGCCCGGCATCGTCACCACCGGCCGACAGCTGCAAACCCTCGGGGGAGAACTCCAGCCGCACCTGGGCGCCCCGCTCGGCCACCAGCGCGACACGTTTGATCGCCTCGGTGAGCGACGCCACCGTCAAGGTGGCGATCGAGGTGTGTTCCTTGGGCAGCAGCTGACGGAACTTCGGGAACTCGGCATCGAGCAACCGGGTGGTGGTCCGGCGGCCGCCGTTGACGATGCCCAGGAGGCCGTCTGCGCCCGCACCGGACCCCAGCGAGAGCTGGACCGGCTGATCGGAGGCGCCGAGAGTCTTGGCCGATTCGGAGAGGGTGCGCGCGGGGATCAGCACCGCGGTTTCGATATCGGTGCGCGCGGGCTGCCACTGGATATGGCGTACGGCGAGCCGGAAGCGGTCGGTCGCGGCGAGCACCACCTCGGGGCCCTCGATCTCGACCCGGATACCGGTCAACATGGGCAACGTATCGTCACGCCCGGCCGCGACGGCGACCTGGCCCACGGCCTCGGCGAACACATCCACTACGAGCTGTCCGCTGGACTGCGGGACCTCGGGCAACTGGGGATAATCCTCGACCGGCATCGTGGGCAAGGAGAACTTGGCGCTGCCGCACTGGATCAGTACGCGGCTGCCGTCGACGGAGACGTCCACCGGCTTGTTCGACAGCGCTTTGGTGATATCGGCCAGCAGTTTCCCGGAGACCAGGACTCTGCCCGGTCCGGCGACCTCGGCGGCCACCCGCATCTGAGCCGATACCTCGTAGTCGAACCCGGAGACGGTCAGCCCGTCCTCGTCCGCGACCAGCAGGACTCCGCCGAGAACCGGGACCGGCGGGCGCGACGGCAGACTGCGCGCCACCCATGCGACCGATTCCGCGAAATCCTCACGCGCGACCCGAAACTTCATGCCTGCAAGGTCCATCGCCCGAGGTGTCCTCTCCCGTTCAGTGTGGATCGGTGGCTGTGCTGCCTCCGTGTATCCCGCCGCGCCGATTCCGCCGCACGGCGATGTTACGGCGGCCGCGGCGCCGGCCGACCGCCGGAGAATTCTGGCACAGCGACCGACTTAAGACCGTACCCCGTTTCGCCGCACCGTATCGGCCGCCCCTCCGTGTGGAGGATACGTCCTCGCACCGGCACCGGACCAGGCCCATCACAGGTCCCGGTAACTCGCGGGGGTGTTGTGCACGGCTGTGGACGGTTCATGGGCGGTGCGCGGATCCGTCCCCAGTTGTCCCGGAACAGAGCTGTGCACAAAGCCGGAGTGTGGGTCGGTGTGCCCGGAAGAGGAGACCGGGAGTCGGACGTGTGAGAGGTGCAAGCCCACGGCGGGGAGCATCGACCGGGTACAGCACTGTCCTCGATTGCCATCCGGTACGGCGCGACCCACGCAGTAGGTGTCCCCGAAGCCTGCTCCCGGCTCGTCCTTGTGTGGTTCCGCGACCACCTGCCTTCGTGCCGTGCGCTCGAGACTTGTCCACACATCCTGTTTTCAAGAGAAATTTTCTAGATGAAGAACAGGGGTAGTAATAGGCCCTGTGGAAACTGTGGATTGCCGCCGTTTTCCCAGTTCAGCTGGCGTGTCCGGCTGTGGACTGCTGTGGGATAACTCGAGGATGAATCCGCGCGGCCTGTGGACAGGTTTTGTTGTCCACACAGCATCCACAGTTCATCCCCACGTTGGTCCCCAGAATCCGGGCAGTTGTGCACACTGTGCACGAATCGGTGGATAACCTGTGGATTCCTCGAGGAATCCTCGAGGAATCCACAGGCTGTCCCCAGGCCTCTGACCGAAACGGTCCTGCTCAGTGGGTGTGGATGAAATCGCCTGTGGAAACTGTGGATAACCAGACTGTGGACAACTTGTGCACCCGGGGGTGTGAACACTGTGGACGGATCGGTGGATAACCTGTGGATTCCACAGCCCCAATGATCCAGAAATGGCAGGTCAGAGCGTTGAAAAGCTGTTAGCGACACACCTGTGAGTACTTTCGACACGCCAGGGAGGCGTACGCACCGTCACCGCGGCACGAATGGGTGTCCTCGGCACGGTTTCGCGAAGTCGTTTGGGGCAGCGGAACTTCGACCGTGGAAGTCTCCGACGGAACGCCGGGCCGCGCTCGGCCGGACACGGGATACGAGATCGGCACGCCATGCCCGTCGAATCTGCCGCAAGCTGGTTCCAGTGCCGGGCTAGGTGTAGTTCCCCGTGAGGTTGTGAACGCGGGCTGCGGCGGCCTGGCGGTACGGCTAGCGCACTCCAGCCCTCTGATGCGCATTCCGGGGAGAACACCAGGGACGCGTCGCGCGGCCTTCGATATCGGTGCCTTCGGGAGCCGCGCTCGGCCCCGGGCGGTAGGACGGTCGTATGCCCGGAAGCGCACCGCACAGCCCTCCGGGTATACCGGTCTGGCCGGTGGTTCGGCGCCACCGTGGCGCGGATGCCGTCGACGGTGCCCGAGAGCGACGGCGTTGTGATCCCGCACCGCGGCGAACCGGAGGCGCGGCCGCGGCGTGCGAATACTGGGACTCGGCTGCGGCCGGCCGATCAGCGGGAGCGCTGTTTGATGCGGGCGGTGAGTTCCTGAACCTGGTCGTAGACCCGGCGCCGCTCCGACATCTCCTTGCGGACCTTCTTCTCCGCGTACATGACCGTGGTGTGGTCACGCCCGAATGCCTGGCCGATCTTCGGCAGGGAGAGGTCGGTGAGTTCCCGGCACAGATACATCGCGATCTGACGAGCCTGGGCCAGCGGACGTGCCTTACCGGGCCCGGTCAGCTCCTCCATCGACGTGTTGAAGTACTCGGCGGTGACGCCCATGATCGTCGACGCGGTGATCTCGACGTCCTGTGATTCGGGCATCAGGTCGCGCAGCACCACCTCGGCCACCGACTGATCCAACGGCTGGCCGTTCAACGACGCGAACGCCGTGACCCGGATCAGCGCGCCCTCGAGTTCGCGGATATTGCGCTCCACCCGGCTGGCGATCAACTCCAGCACATCGTGCGGCACGTCCAGGCGATCCATTCGCGCTTTCTTGCGCAGGATCGCGATACGGGTTTCCAGTTCCGGCGGCTGTACATCGGTGATCAGCCCCCATTCGAACCGGGTCCGTAGCCGCTCCTCCAGGGTGGCCAGCTGTTTCGGCGGGCGGTCCGAGGACACCACGATCTGCTTGTTCGCGTTGTGCAGCGTGTTGAAGGTATGGAAGAACTCCTCCTGGATACCTTCCTTGCCCTCGATGAACTGGATATCGTCGACCAGCAGGATGTCGGTTTCGCGGTAGCGGCGTTTGAACGCCACCTTCCGGTCGTCACGCAGACTGTTGATGAAGTCGTTGGTGAATTCCTCGGTGGAGACGTACTTGACCCGCATCCCCGGGAACAACCGCTGCGCGTAGTGGCCGGCGGCGTGCAGCAGATGGGTCTTACCCAGCCCGGAGGCACCCCAGACGAACAACGGGTTGTAGGCGCGGGCGGGCGCCTCGGCGATGGCAACGGCCGCGGCGTGGGCGAAGCGGTTGGACGCGCCGATGACGAAGGTTTCGAAGGTGTACTTCGCGTTCAGGCTCGCCGACGATTTGGCCGTATCACCGGCCTCGGAGGACTTGGCAAAGAAAGTCGGCCACGAATCCCGCACGTTGACCACTGTTTCGTCGTCCCGGTGGCCGTCCGGCGCCGGATCGATACCCGAATCGCGGACACTTTCCCGCAGGCTGTCCCGGTCGGGGTCGCGCAGCGGGTCCCGCGGCGCGGTATCGGCGGGCGGGATATCGGGTACGAAAAGTGTTTCCTGGGCCGGCCGGGTGGTCCGGCGCGACGACAGGATCGGGTCGATATCGGCTGCCGGCTCCCGGGCCGCCACGCCCGGTTCCCGGCCGTTGACCACCGTTTCGCCGAGCTCGGCGCGGCTGGGGGGATAGCTGTCGGGGTAGTCGGCAGGCGGATATTCGCGGTCCCGTTCGTACTCCGGTTCCCGGGTGTATTCGGCGGCGGGTGGAAAGTCGCGGGGATAGGCCCGAGGCGTGGCATAGGTTTCCACGGTCGGCGGATCGGTCTCGTGGGGGTCGGCGGAACCGCGCGCGAAGTCGTTGTCGCGGGCAAGGAACTCGGCACCCGGTACGGATTCCGCGCCGTGTGGCAGTTCGGGGAGGGTAGAACGCCGCACGGGGTCGGGACCGGCCGTTTCCGGGCCGCGCGGGCGGGCCGGATTACGGGGTAGTTCACCGGTCAACGGCAATTCGGCTTCGTGCGAGAACTCCGGGGGCGGAAAGCGGGGCTCGCCGGGTTGCCTCGGACCACCCGGGAAATCGGCACCACCCGGAAAATCGGGACCGCGCGGGCCGCCACGCGCGGGATAGGCACCGGCATCGGGTTCCCGGATCGGTTCGGGACGCCACGGCGGTTCGGCCGCGGTAGGGGTGAAACCGGTGGGGGTACGCCCCGGACCGTTACCGCCGAAAGACTCCGGCCGGGTGTTGACGGGCTCGGGGCGGCTGGTCATCCGGGCGTGCCGTGGCGGCCCGGGTTCGGACCCGGCGGGTACCGGCGCGGCGATCCGGACGCCGAGGCCCTCCACCTGCGGACCGAGTCGTCGGCCCAGTGAACGCAGAATAGGTTCGCGCAGGTCGCGTTCGATGGCTTCCTGCGCGATCGAGGACGGAACCGAGAGCAGTGCGAAACCCTGGACCACCATCAGCGGTTTCACCAGTTTGAGCCAGGCCTGCTGGGCCCTGGTCACCGCGCCTATGGCACCGTCTGGCGAACCGGTGGTCAACTCGGTGACCACCTCCGGCCACACGGTGGCCAGTACGTTCTGCTCGTCGTCCATCCAGTGTCCTCCCCGGGAGTCGGTTGCTCGGCGCAGACGTCCGGGGCTCGCGGTGCGTCTACTGTACTGGTTCGTTCCAGTGACACCGCATACGTCGCTCACCGGATCTGCCGCATCCGACGGATACGGCGCCCGGGGCACTGCCCGGAACCCCCTCTTCCGGCTGCGGCGTGGCACCGTCGGCCCTACGAATATGCCATTCACAGGGTATTTCCACACAATTATCCACAGATGTGGACAATCTCCGGGGACCACCGTTGTGGTCGCGCGCTGCGCCGACCGGACGCGGGTGCTCGACCTGCGGCCCCGTCGGCGAGCGACGTCCCCAGGGTGACCATCGCCACCGCTGCCGGCCGCCGCGAGCGTGTGACCCGATCGCGCCCGGAGGGGCGAGTTTGACCCGGTAGAACTGGATAAGTACCCTCGTACAGTCACCCTCGGCGTGGTGACTGTCCTGTGCTGACCACCTTCCAGGGCGGTGACGCCGAACCGACATCGAGAGAATCACCGAAAGCTTCGGGCGCCGTCGGGTGCCCACCAATTCGAGGAGTGTTGACCGTGGCCAAGGGCAAGCGGACGTTCCAGCCGAACAACCGTCGTCGGGCGCGGGTCCACGGTTTCCGTCTCCGGATGCGGACTCGTGCGGGCCGCGCCATCGTCTCCGGGCGGCGCCGTAAGGGCCGCGCCAGCCTCACCGCCTGATTTCCAACCGAACTCGGTGCCCGATGCCCGGTCCGCCGAACCCCGTGGCCCCCGCCGCCGGTAACACTGCCGGTTCGGCGGCTTCGATGATGTCCGGGTGCCCGGGTGCTTCCTGAGCCGCATCGGTTGCACCGGCGTGCCGATTTCTCCCGGACGGTACGGCGCGGTCGGCGCGCGGGAAAGCGGGACTTGGTCGTCCACGTGCTGGTGGACCACCAGGATCCGGAAGATCCCGAGCTCCGGGTCCGGTTCGGTGGCCCCCGATTCGGGTTGATCGTCAGCAAGGCGGTGGGTCCCGCGGTCGTCCGTCACCGCGTGGCACGCCGCCTGCGCCATATATGTGCCGAACTGACCGCGGATATCTCCGCCGAGGTGGATATCGTGATTCGCGCTCTCCCCGGCGCCGCCGGCGCCGACAGCGATGAGCTTCGCCGCCAGCTGTGTAGCGGGTTACGCCGGCTCGATCTCCCGGCGGTTGCCGACGTGGGCACCGCACTATGAGCACCCGAACCTCGAGGCCGGCCGCCGTCGCCCGATGGCCGGCAAATATTCTGATCTTCTCGATCGAGCTGTACCGGACCTATGTCTCCCCCACGCGGATGCCGGTCTGCCGGTTCACCCCCACCTGTAGCGAGTACGCGGTGACCGCCCTGCGCACCCGTGGACTGATTGTCGGCCTCGGACTGACGGTCGTGCGATTGGCCAAATGTGCGCCCTGGCACCCTGGTGGATGGGATCCCGTGCCGGAGCGGCAGCGCAGTGTCGGCCACGACGACCCGCGGCCCAAAGCTTGTAAGGGATCACCGCACGCGGTGATCGGTGACACTACCGACGGGAGTGCATAGAGCCGTGCTCGATATCATCTACTACCCGGTGTCCTGGATCCTCTGGTTCTGGCATCGGGTATTCGGCTTCGCGTTCGGGGCCGACAACGGCCTGTCCTGGGCGCTGTCCGTGGTTTTCCTGGTCTTCACGCTGCGTCTGGTGCTCTACCGGCCTTTCGTGAGACAGGTCCGTACCACCAAGCAGATGCAGGAGCTGCAGCCGCAGATCAAGGAGCTGCAGAAGAAGTACAAGAACGACCGTCAGAAGATGGCGCTGGAGATGCAGAAACTCCAGAAGGACCACGGCTTCAACCCGCTCATGGGCTGCCTTCCGATCCTCGCCCAGGTGCCCGTCTTCCTCGGTCTGTTCCATGTACTGCGTTCGTTCAACCGCACCGGTCACGGATTCGGCCAGCTCGGTATGGACCCTTACACCAACGCGCATACACCGAACTACGTCTTCAACGTCGACGATGTGCAGTCGTTCCTGAGCGCTCGTATCTTCGGTGCCCCGATCTCCGCATTCATCACCGCACCGGCCGAGGAGCTGCAGGCCTTCGCCGATTACGGCGGCACCCCGAGCCGGGTCAGCATCGCCGCGGTCGCGATCCCGCTCATGGTGATCGCCGCTGTCGCGACTCATTTCAACGCCCGTGCGTCGGTTGCTCGCCAGAGCGCCGAGGCAGCGGCCAATCCGCAGGCCGCCATCATGAACAAGCTGGCGCTGTGGGTGTTCCCGTTCGGTGTGCTGATCGGTGGTCCGTTCCTGCCCATCGCCGTCCTGCTGTACTGGGTGTCCAACAACATCTGGACCTACGGCCAGCAGCATCTCGTCTTCGGCCGGATGGCCAAAGAAGAGGAAGCCAAGCGTCAGGCCAAATTGGAGAAACAGGCGCAGAACGCCCCCAAGCCCGGCGCGAAGCCCGTGGATACCAGGAAGAAGCAAACGGCCAAACCGGCCGACGATTCCGAGGACACTTCCGCCGACAGTACGGCCGACGCGAACGGTTCGAGTCCCGCCAAGACGAACGCCAAACCCAAACAGCCGGGCCAGCGCCGGCCGGGTGGTCAGAAGCGATCCGGCAACCGGGGCCGCCCCAACCAGAAGCGGCGTCGCTGACCCCTCCTCCGCAGACCCCTTGTGATCGGAACGCCGGCCGACGGGTGGTCGGCGTCCCGGCGAGCAGATAAAGGAAACATATGACACTCGAGACCGAAGGTGGCGACGCCACCGCCAGCGCATCCGCAACTGTGGTCGAGCCGGACGTCGCGGATTCGGCGAGCGACGCCGAGGAAGCACTCATCGAAGAGGGCGAGATCGCGGGCGACTATCTCGAACAACTACTCGATGTGCTCGACTTCGACGGTGATATCGACCTCGATGTCGAAGGTGATCGTGCGGTGGTCAGTATCGACGGCGGCAAGGATCTGTCGAAGCTGGTCGGCCACAGCGGTGAGGTACTCGACGCGCTCCAGGAACTCACCCGGCTCGCCGTGCAGCAGGCGACCGGGGTGCGAAGCCGGTTGATGCTCGATGTGGCGGGCTGGCGAGCGAAACGACGCGCGGATTTGAGCGCCCTCGGCGCAGCGGCCGCGCAGCGCGTCCTGCAAACCGGTTCGCCCGAGGAGCTCGCCCCGATGACGCCGTTCGAACGCAAGATCGTCCACGATGCGGTCGCCGCGATCGACGGAGTGGCCAGCGAGAGCGAGGGCGTGGAGCCGAACCGCCGCGTTGTCGTCATACCGGACTGAGTCCCCCGCACCGGCCGAGTAGCCGGGAATCGGTGGATGTGAAGGGCCCGAGTCGCACGGACTCGGGCCCTTCGCACGTCGAGGCCCGGCTGGCCGAGAACGATCCGGCCGTGGGGGGCTACGGTGAGAGACCGTAGTGGGTCTGTCCGTTCAATCTTGTCGATCTCGATCGAACAGAAGGGTGTTTCACGTGAAACCAGAACTCGGCGATTCAGCGGCCGTGGTGTCGCAGTCGCCGCCGCCGGCGGAAGCAGAGGCTGTCTTCGGCGAGCGGCTGGGATCGGCGTGTGACTACTGGACCGCTCTCGCTACCGCAGGGGTGGAGCGCGGACTGATCGGCCCGCGGGAAGTGCCCCGCCTCTGGGAGCGTCATATCCTCAACTGCGCTGTCGTCGGCGAACTGATCGGCGAGGGAGCCTCGGTAGTCGATATCGGGAGCGGCGCGGGGTTGCCCGGAATTCCGCTCGCTCTCGCCCGCCCGGACCTGCGGATCACCCTCGTCGAGCCACTACTGCGTCGGACGGTTTTCCTCAAGGAGTTCATCGACGCGGCGGGACTCGGGATCACCGTGGTGCGTGGTCGGGCGGAACAACCCGGGGTGATCCAGGAAGCGGGCGGTGCCGACGTGGTGACCTCCCGGGCCGTCGCCCCCTTGGCGAAGCTGGCGGAATGGTCGATCCCGCTGCTGCATGAACACGGACATATGCTCGCCCTCAAAGGGGCGAGTGTCGCCGAGGAACTGGAACGCGATCGCGTGGCCGTCGAAAGGGTGGGGGCCGGCAATTTCGCGGTTCTGGAATGCGGCGCCGGGATAGTCGATCCACCTACGGTGGTTCTTTCGGCCGAACGTCTGCGGCGGTCGGAGCGGCCGTCCAAGCGATCGAAGAAACGCGCGAGAGCGCAGCGGCGGTCCGAATCAGACCAAACCTGATCCGGACCCGCGTCTGGCGCACTCCCCCGCCGCGGCCATCGATGTTTCCCGTGAAACGTCCATTTGCTCGAAACACGGCGCTGGGCGATCCGGACTCCCGGACTCCCGGACTCCCGGACTCCCGGACTCCCGGACTCCCGGACTCCCGGACTCCCGGACTCCCGGACTCCCGGACTCCCGGACTCCCGGACTCCCGGACTTGTGCGGGCGACTGCTGTCTGCACGGGGGTATTCGAAGCGACGTGAGCGCTTCGTCGTTGTCGTTTGCAGACCAGAGTGTCCACCGCCGTAGGACGACACCACATCGCAGGGCCGAATGTTGTTGAGGGGGTGGCACGGTCCGGGGAGGCGGCGGGGCCCGCCGAGACGACCCGCGACGCGGTGAGGCGCGCTGATGTAGTTGGCCTGGCCTGCCGGCGTCGGCTCAATTGGCTGGAGGGGTGCAGCGCTAGCGAGCCGGACGCGCGGTCGTGGTCCATCTGTTTCGCACACGTTGCGATCCCGGCGCAAGGGTGGGTGTGAACCCGGGCTTCTCGGTGATGGTCGACGGTATGCCGAGTCGGTCGGAGCGAGCTGCCATAGGTGTTCCTCAGTCGCCGACCGATGTTTCACGGGAAACATGGAGAAATGCGAGAGCGAAACGGGCCACCACGACTGGTTTACGGAGGTGGTGTGGTGCGGTCGCTCGTGCCGGACGAGGATGTGTCGAGCGGGACAATAACGCTCCCCTTCCCTGTCGTTGAGTGCGTTACCCGGCCACGTATTACCGGAATGGACGATGGCACGGATCGAGCGGGTGCCGTCACCGTGACGAATGGTGGTGTCACCGGAGGTTGAAGGACGGGCACCAAGTCGAGCCATCCTTCGGCCGCGTTCGCGGACACCTGCCGTGCTCGCGCCGTAGATGACCGTTGGCATGCAGATTCCACGGCCGAGCAATCAACAGCCGTACCGGGGTCGCGTCCAGCCGAGGGCCGACTACCCGAAGTCGGGCCTGGTATGGAGGAAACACGATGCTCGGTTCGCTCGCGGTCGACGCGACTCCGGGTCTATCTTCGGTCGACTCTGGAGGCGAGATGAGCACCGCGGAAATTCCAGATCCGGCGGCGGGCCAACGATGTCGGGTCACTTCGCGTCAGGCTCCACCGGCGCCGATGTCATGGGCACGGTGGGCGCGCTCCGAGAAGCGTCGCTGTTGCGCGAGTTGTCGCGGCGGGCGGCGGGTAGCTCTGGCAAAGGAGCCGACAGGCCGCATCGGCTCTACGGTTCCGTGGCGGAACGCAGCCAGCGTACCCGGGATGATCAACCGCACCGCAGTGGTGCGCATGGTCGGCAGGACAAGAAATGGCGCCCGCCGGGGTTGCCGCTGACAGCGCGCTTCGCCCTGCGTAGCTCGGTGTAGCTCGGGAAAGCCGAATATCGGCGCGCCAGGGCACGTGGAGGCGTCACCGGTGTTTCCCGTGAAACATCTCGGCCATGAGCACTGTGCCCCCGGACCCCTCGCGTCGACGAGGCCGTCGCCCGCGATTCGGTTCTACCTCGTCGTCGTTCCGCAGACCCGAGTGCGTGCACCGGCTCGCTGTTGAGGTACGACCGGGTGGTCTGCCCACACTCTTGAACGCAAGGGAATCTCGTCGAAGGTCGTGGAGCGCGCCGGCGGTTGGAAGCGTTCGATCGGATGGTTGCGATTGCTTCATGGGTACCGGTGTGGCACCGAACGTGTTTCCGGGCGATGAATTCGGGCGAGTTCCGCGTGTCGCGGGCGCGTCGCAGCGATTCAGCTTTCTTCTCGGGCTCGCTGCTGGCAAGCTATTGGACGTCGGGCGTGAGCGTCGGTGCCACGGAGGAATCTTGGCGTTGCAGCGGTGCAGCTCCGTTCGATCGACCGGTGGCTCAGTGTCCGCGTCGGAGGAGGTGGCTTCGCGTGACGACGCAGTCCAGCGAAGCCACCCGTCCCGCACGGATGCCGCAGTCCTGGTCGTGGATCGTCGTTCGGTCCAGCACGGCTTGTTTCGACGACACGGCGCCGGCGTCTGTCAGGCCACGTGATCTTGCAGTTCTCGCGTTAGGAGCGGTCTATGTCGAACGGTTCAGCGAATGTTTCACGGGAAACATCGCGCGTGCCGGGAATGCTGGATGGCAGCAATATCGGCCCGGAGGCATTCGGAAGCACACCGTATGGCCATATCTCCCCCACCGAGACGCCGATCGCTGCCGAGGCGCACCGCGCAAGCCAGTTAATGCATCCAGGAAAGGTGACAGTGCCGAAACCTCATGAGCAACGCATCATCACTGTAGCCAACCAGAAAGGCGGAGTCGGCAAGACCACGACAACGGTCAATCTGGCCGCAGCCCTGGCGCATCAGGGGATGAAGGTGCTCGTGATCGATCTGGATCCGCAGGGCAACGCCAGTACCGCGCTCGGGGTCGAGCATCACTCCGGTGTTCCGTCGACCTACGAATTGTTGATCGGCGAGATCAAGGTTCAGGATGCGATCCAGCAGAGCCCGCACAGTGACAACCTGCTCTGCATCCCGGCAACAATCGACCTCGCCGGTGCCGAGATCGAATTGGTCTCGATGGTGGCTCGCGAAGCACGGTTGAAAGGCGCCATCCAGGAAGCCAATATCGCCGGCTACGACATCGACTACGTGATGATCGACTGCCCGCCGTCGCTCGGCCTGCTCACGATCAACGCCATGGTCGCGGCCCGGGAAGTCCTGATCCCGATCCAATGCGAGTACTACGCCCTCGAGGGCGTAGGCCAGCTGATCCGGAATATCGGCTTGGTCCAGTCTCATCTCAATCCGGAACTCCATGTGTCGACCGTGGTTCTCACCATGTACGACGGCCGGACCAAACTGGCCGATCAGGTGGCCGAAGAGGTTCGCAGCCATTTCGGGGACGTCGTTCTGCGGTCGGTCATTCCGCGGAGCGTCAAGGTTTCCGAGGCGCCCGGCTACGGTATGACAGTTCTCGATTACGACCCCGGTTCCCGCGGCGCCCTCAGCTATCTGGATGCCGGCCGGGAAATGGCCGCGCGCGGCGCAGCTCGGCAGGCAGCGCTCACGGAAGGCGCGCAGTGAACGGATCGGGAATGGCTGTGGATGCGGGCAATGGAAAGGGTAGGCCGGTGAGTCAGTCGAAAAAGGGTGGGCTCGGACGCGGTCTGGCGGCATTGATCCCCACCGGCCCGGCTCCGGTGGCGACCGGGCTGGGTTCCGAGGCCGCTGATGCGGTGATCGGTCTCGATCCGGGGCCGCGGCCCGCCTCCACCTATCTGCACCAGGTTCCCGAACCTGTGGAGAGCCCCGATCTCGCGTCTGCCGGGGACGCGGTGTACCGGGAGATAGCTCCCGGAAAGATCGAACCCAATCCGAAGCAGCCCCGGCAGTATTTCGACGATGAGGCGCTCGCCGAACTGATCCACTCGATTCGCGAGTTCGGTTTGATGCAGCCGATCGTGGTCCGGGAACTGGAGCCCGGCGGTGACCGCTATCAGCTCATCATGGGTGAGCGACGCTGGCGGGCCTGCCAGGAGGCGGGGCTGGAGGTCATTCCCGCCATCGTCCGGGATACCAACGATGATGCGATGCTGCGCGACGCCCTGCTGGAGAATATCCATCGCGTACAGCTCAACCCGCTCGAGGAGGCAGCAGCCTATCAGCAGCTGCTGGAGGAGTTCGGGGTTACGCAGGAGGAGCTGGCGTCTCGGCTCGGGCGTTCGCGGCCTGTGGTGACGAATATGATCCGCCTCCTGAAGCTACCGATCCCGGTGCAGCGCCGCGTCGCGGCAGGGGTCCTGTCTGCCGGGCATGCGCGGGCGCTGCTGGGCCTGGAGGGCGGTGCCGACGCACAGGAGGTACTGGCCGCCAGGATCGTGGCCGAGGGGCTTTCTGTGCGGTCCACCGAGGAAGCGGTAAAGCTGTCGAACCGGGAACAGGAACCGGCCAAGCCGCCCGCGCCGCGTCGGCCGCCCATCCACTCCCCCGGATTACAGGATGTCGCCGACCGGCTGTCGTCGTCATTCGATACTCAGGTTTCGGTGAGCCTCGGGAAGCGGAAGGGCAAAATTGTCGTCGAGTTCGGGTCAGTGGACGATCTGGAGCGGATCGTCGGAATGATGCTGCAAACTACGCTGAACAATTGAAATTTCGGCTTGTTGACCGCATAACCTCTGCCTCGGCCACAAAACGTCACTGTGACAATGAAGGATCGAGTGGCCGATGTGCCGAGGCAGTCCTTGACCGAAGACTTAGTGACGCGGAATGAGGCGGGTTCACTTGATCGCATATTCTTGCTGGCGAGAAACCATTGATGCGGCGTGAGCATAGACGAATCGGATAGCTGGAGGCTGAGCAGAGCGGTGTCGACCAGCGTCACAGGTTTAACCCTGGAAAGCATCAGCCGGTTGCCGGCGCATGCTCGCCGGTGTGTGTTCTGGGAGATCGACCCGGCGGTGGCCGCGGACTCCTGCGAATTCAGCGATCCGGTATTCGAGAAGGAAGCCTGGATCTCGACGGTGATGCTCGAATGGGGTTCGTGCGGACAACTCGCGACGATAGATGACAAAACCGTCGGTTGTGCACTTTATGCACCGCCCAGGGTGGTGCCGCGGGCCGGCCTCTTCCCCACCTCGCCGGTGAGCCCCGATGCCATCCTGCTGACCACTCTCGGCACCGAGTACCCCGATCTGGACGGTGATATCGCCTACCGGATGGTGCAGGGGGTCGTCACAGATCTGGTCCGCCGCGGTGTGCGCGCCCTGGAAGCGTTCGGTATCCGGGAGGCACACGCAAGCACCGCTCTCTCCGATCGTCCGACCGGGACTATGCGGCTGATGGAACGCATCGGTGTCCCCGGGCGCGGAGCCCGACGTTCGGTGATGGAGTGCAGCCCGGAGAACTGCATGATCGACGCCGATTTTCTACAGGAGGTCGGGTTCGAGGTGGTGGCACCGCATCACCGTTTCCCCCGGTTGCGGCTGGAACTCGACACCGATCACGGTTGGAAAGAGGATGTCGAGCGAGCTCTCGACCAGCTGCTGGCCGCCGCGTCGATGACAGTGCCGACCCGGATCCTCACCCTCTGAGGCTGTCGGCCGGGGGTCGCTAGCCGCTGTCGGCGGCGGCGAGTTCCTCGGCCAGTAGCTCGGCGAAAGTGTATGTGCCGGTGGGTTGATCGTCCTGACCCAGTAGATAGAGCCGTTTCACCGAGATCAGGATGGCTTCCGCGATGACATCGCGCATCCGCGGATCGGCCAGCACCGACGCATCGTATTGGTTGGTGACGTATCCCAGATCCACCTGCACGGTCGGCATCTTGGTGAGACGCAGTAGATCCCAGGTACGCGGGTGGGTCCGGCAGTCCTGCAGAGAGGTCCGGGCCACTACCTCACGCTGGATGAACCCGGCCAGCACCTGGCCGATCATAGAAACCGAACCGTGCGAATTACCGAAGTAGAACCCGGCCACACCGTTGGCCATCGGGCTGGAGTTGGACGCACACCGCAGCGAGATCATCAGATCCGCATCGAAAGCGTTGGAGGTTTCGGCGCGTTCCGCATCGGTGGGGTTGCTCCCCCAGGGGCGGGACAGGAAAGTCTCCATCCCGGTTGCTGCCATCCGGCCCTCCAACCGGCTGGCCAGATCCCACAGGATCTCCTGCTCGTACACATCGCCGAACTCGGTGGGCACGGCACGGCCACGGTCGGGCCCACCCAGACCCGGATCGATGACGATGCGTTTTCCGGTGAGCTGCGGACCGGCTCGATGCACCACTTCTTCCTCGGCAATCCGATGCGGATTACCGCCGGTGACCCGGGCACCGAGCAATTCGAGCGAACGCAGCGTATCGGGACCACAGATACCGTCGGCGGCCAGCCCGATTTCCCGTTGGAACGAGGTCAGACCCTCATGCGTATGCGGACCGAAGAAACCGTCCACCCGGTGGACATAGAAACCGAGGTCCTGTAGCCGGCGCTGCAGGGTCGCCACATCGTCGCCGTACAGCGGCGCCGAAAGCTGGTAGATGAGGGTGCGGGCACCCAGACGATAGGACGCTTCTTTCAGCGCCCGGTAGGTTGCGGGACCGATCTCACCGTCGACCAGGAGTCCGCGGTGCTGCTGGAAGGCACGCACCGCGGAGTCGAGCTGATAATCGAAGGTGGCTTCGGTGTCTTTCCAGTACTCGTCCGAACCATTGGTCTGCGCGCCGTTGTGCGCGTGCAGGAACCCCAGACTCGCCAGGGTGCTCCGAACCTCTGCTACGGCTGGACCGGTGTCGCCGTGACGAAGTCGGTGCATGCGTGAGGGCCCTTCCTTCCGTCAATCCCGGGTACCCACTCATGCGATGGCGTACACCCTCGCACGACGGAGCGTGGTCGATTCTGTCAGACCCGGACCGGAATTCGACAATCTTGGTCAGGGCATACTACGGCGCGTCGCCGCGTAACGGCCGCCGGATGGCCTATTCGAGACGTCAGATGACGTCTTCGATTTCCCGCAGGAGGGCGGCCTTCCCCTTGGCTCCGACGATCTGCTTCACCGGCTTGCCACCGGCAAACAGGATCATAGTCGGCACGCTCATGACCTGGTAATCGCGGGCGGTATCGGGGTTCGCGTCGATATCGAGCTTGGCGACGGTGAGCTTGTCGGCGTGCGAGCCCGCGATCTCCTCCAGCACGGGGGCGACCATCTTGCACGGTCCGCACCAGGTGGCCCAGAAATCGACCAGCACCGGCTTCTCACTCTGCAGGACGGCATCGGCGAACGAGGTATCGGTGACGGTGACCGTGTTGGTGGTCTCGGACATGGCGGTTCTCCTTGGTTCTCCGGACGCCCGTGCGCCCGGGGCTGGGGCGGGCAGCCGAGCCCGTGGCTCAGCTGCCCGGTGAGCCCTCCGGACTCAATTCGCTGTCGGAACGGCGACGGGCTCGTCGGCGTGCGGCAGCGTATTGCTGGTGATATCGCCCTTTTCGGCGAGCCAGCGTTCGGCGTCGATGGCGGCCCGGCAGCCGGTGCCGGCCGCGGTGATGGCCTGCATATAGGTGTGGTCGACGAGGTCACCCGCGGCGAAGACGCCGGGGACCGAGGTCGCGGTACCCGGATCACGCACCAGGACATAGCCTTCCGCGTTCAGATCCACCTGGCCGCGGACGAGTTCGCTGCGCGGGTCGTGGCCGATGGCGACGAAGAATCCGGTGGCAGGCAGCTCGGAGGTTTCTCCGGTGCGGGTATCGCGCAGGGTCAACGAGGTGACGCTGGTTTCCCCGTGTACCTGGACCACCTGGGCATTGGTGCGGAACCGGATCTTCTCGTTGTTCTTGGCGCGTTCGAGCATGATGCGGGATGCGCGGAATTCCTCCCGCCGATGTACGACGGTGACGCTCGAGGCGAACTTGGTGAGGAAGATCGCCTCCTCCATCGCCGAATCGCCACCGCCGGCCACCACGATGTCCTGCCCCTTGAAGAAGAAACCGTCGCAGGTGGCGCAGGCGCTGACACCGCGGCCGAGAAGTTCCTGCTCACCGGGGATATTCAGATAACGCGCAGCCGACCCCATGGCCAGGATCACCGCATGGGCCTCGTAGACATCGTCTCCGACGGTGACCTTCTTCACCGGGCCACTCAGATCGATCGCGTCCACGTCTTCGGTGCGAATATCCGCACCGAAGCGTTTGGCCTGCTCCCGCATCTGTTCCATCAGATCGGGGCCCATGATTCCGTCGCGGAAACCCGGGAAGTTCTCGACCTCGGTGGTGGTCATCAGGGCACCGCCGAACTGGGTGCCCTCGAACACCAGCGGCTCGAGTTCGGCGCGGGCGGCGTACACGGCGGCGGTGTAACCGGCCGGTCCGGAGCCGACGATGATCAGGTCGCGAACTGGCGTGCTCATGGGACCCTTCCGGAGAAAGCTGATGGGGACGTTTCGGTCAACAACAGGGTAGACGGGCTTTGTTCCCGGCGATGGCCTGCACCGGACCGCGACTCGCGCTTGTGCGGGGCAGGTGCCGGGCAGCACCGGATCGTGGCCGTACAGAACACGCACGGCCGGAGGGAGCGGGCGGCATTCTCAGCCGATATCGGTGATCGAGGTGAGTAGCTCCGGGTTACCCGGTCCGCATCCGGGTCCGACGACCAGCGCGGTGATCTGCGCACCGTTTCGACCGCCGACGAGTATGAGCACCGCGTCGGTACGGTCGCGGAACCTCATCTCGGTGGACCCGAGTACGGGGCGATCGACCCCGGCGGCCCGGACACACGCGGCGAGGGCGGCGGGATCGGCCAGCCGGCCGGGAACATCGTGGCGACCCAGGGCACGGAGCGCGACCGCCGTATCGATGTCGGCGCCCGGTTCCGTACCTGCGGTGCCGGTCGGCGCGGCGGTCGGCGTCGTTTCGCCGTCGGGCCGGGTGCCGACCAACAATGCGGCGCCGGCGCAGATCAGCACCGCCGCGGCTGCCGCGATCGTGGCAGCGATCCGCCGGCGCCGACGATAGGAGTCCAGCGATATCGGCGCCCCACCGATCGGCCCGGCCACCGGAGCGGACCGGTCGGCGTCCGCAGCGCCGGACCTTCCGGAGAACGCCGGTGCCCGGATATCGCCGAGTGGCACAGTCGCCTCCACCGACCCGGCGGTGTCGGCACCGCCCGTGCGGCCCGCTGCGCTCCCGAGGGATTCGGCGAACGCGTCCAACCGGGCCGCGATCTCCGCCGGCATCGGGCGGACCACCCGATCGGACTCGGCGAGGCCGGTGAGGGAGGCCCGCAAAGCATCGAGTGATTCGAGATAACGCCGGGCGTCCGGATCCTGCCGGACCGCGGGCCAGAGCCGGGCCTCGAGTTCGGGGTCGATATTTCCGGCGTGCAGATCGGCGAGCAACTCCGCGGAGAAAGGAGGTTGCGGAACGGGGCTCATGACCTTCGCACCTCCAATGCTGCTGCGTCCATCTGGCTCGGGTATCGATTCCTGGGTTCTGCGGTTGCACTCCGTCGAGTACATACCGTTCGGGAAGGAAAATGTGTCACTGGTTTGGACGCGTCGGCCTCACATCCGGTTCCCCTCCTCGTTCAGCGAATCCAATTCGGCCTTGAGCCGTTGCCGCGCCCGCGCACATCTGCTCTTGATCGTGCCCACCGGAACACCGAGCAGATCGGCTGCGTCGGCGACGCTGTAACCCTCGACGTCCACGGCCACCACCGCGGCGCGCTGGTCCGGTGGGAGCGCGTACAGGGCACGTTCCAGCACGATGGAGATGTCGATACGGCTGTATTCGTCGGCGTAGTCGGATATTTCGGGCCAGACCTCCGGCGGCAGGACCACCGCCCGCTGGGCGCGATTGCGCCGGATACGGTCCAGGCAGGCATTGACGACAATGCGATGCAGCCAGGTGCGGACCCCGGATTCGCCGCGAAAGGACCCCGCATTGCGATGGGCCGAAAGCAGGGCTTCCTGGAGCGCATCGGCGGCGTCCTCGGGGGTGTAGCAGACCCGCGCGGCGGTCTGCCACAGGTGGTCGTTGTGCCGGCGGATCAATGCGGCGAACGCATGCGGAGCCCCGGCCGCGTGCGCCCGCAGTAATTCGATATCCGAGGTGCTGTCGAACCCGGTTTCTCGCGCCCCCGACTCAGGGGGCGGCGCCGGCCCCCCCCCCCCCCCCCCAATAAAATAGGGCGACAATAGCCAAACCCGTGGGCAACCCCCCCCGCCAGCGGAGGCACGGG
>NZ_JARWOV010000308.1 GCF_029868855.1 Nocardia carnea
TTGTGTTTGGTGTCGTCTCGCGTTTCTTCCGCGCCCCCCCCCTCCCCCCCATCCCCCCCCCCCACTTTACCCCACCCGCTCCCTTGTGGGCGGGCGCCGCCGCCCGGCGCCGCGGTCCCGCGCCGCCCCCCGCCCCCCCCACTAGGGGCGGGTCGCGATTATTCCCTCCCTCGCGCTGTACGCCCGCTTCGTCGCTCCGGAACCGAGACGCGCACCGAACCCTGGATAGGCAGTCCGCGAATTCGGTGGTTCATACCGATTCACCGGCGGTAGCGGCAGCCCCTTACGGAGAAGGTCACTCACCCTCACCCGGACGCGGCGAACCCTTTCGTGTCGATGGCGCGCTTCGCTCGTGACGCCGCCTACCGGCGGTTACCGCCTGCTCCCCGGCCCGCAGGTCATATGTGCAGCGATGCCCGGCTTCCACCCGCGAATCCGTATCGACGGCGGGCCCGCGGGGTCACCGACCGGCGGAGGTCGAATCGGCGCATGCGGCGGCGATCCGACGGGCCGCGGCGGTGGCCGACGCGACGCAGGCCGGCACGCCCACACCGTTCAGGTACGCGCCGGTCACTGCGAGATCGTCGAAACCCGCCAGCCCGGCTTCGATTTCGGCGACCCGTTCGGTGTGGCCGGGTGCGTACTGCGCGAGCCCACCGGGCCAGCGCTGGACGACCGCCGACTGCGGCGCGATCGCGACACCGGTGACGGTGGCGAGGTCGGCAGTGGCGGCGGCGACCAGGTCGGTGTCGGATAGTGCCGTTGCGGTGTCGTCGCCGAAACGTCCGAACGATACCCGGACCACCGCGACATCCCGCGCCGCCAGATGCGGCCATTTCCGGCTCGACAGCGTGAACGCCTTGGCCCGCAGCGATTCGCCGGTCGCCACCAGCACACCCGAGTTCGGCGGTAACGCGGTGTCCTTCGGCAGCTCCAGTACGACGAGCGCCGACGAGGACAGTTCGATTCCCCCGGCCGCCCGCGCGGCATCCGGGGCCACCTCGGCCAGCAGTCGGGCCGTCACCGGCGCCGGGGTGGCGAGCACCACCGCGTCGAACTCACCGACGGGGTCCACCCGCCAGCCGCCGGGCACCCGGTGCAGAGCATCGACCGCGGTATCGCGGACCGCAGTCGCCGCGGTCTGCTCGGCCAGCGCGCTGATCAGCACCCCGTAACCGTCGCGCAGCGCACCGAATACCGGCGCGTCCGACGGCGGCGGCAGTGTGGCCGAGACGGCGGCGGTCAGACTGGTGGCACCCCGGTCGAGGGCGGCGGCCAGCGTGGGCAGGGCCGCGCGCAGCCCGATCGAACGGGCCGTACCGGCGTATACGCCGCCGAGCAAGGGGTCGACACCGCGCGCGACGGTCTGCGCCCCGAACCGGTCCGCAACCAGGGAATACACGTCGATATCCGCACCGGGCCGCCAGCTGAAAGGACGGCTGGGCTCATCGGCTATCCGCGCCACGGTTTCCGCGTCGAGTAGTCCTGCGACCGTCTCGGGGCCGGACGGGATGCCCATCAGTGTTCGTTCCGGCAGTGGACGCGTCCGCCCGCCGGCCCACACCAACGGCCGCAAACCTGCCGGATGCACCAACTGTTCGGTGATCCCGAGTTCCCGCAACAATGCCGGCACCTCCGGCCGCCGCCCTACGAACGCTTCCGCACCCAGGTCGACCGGTTCACCGCCGACCGACTCCGTCCGCAGCACGCCGCCCAGCCGGGCACGGCCTTCGATCACGGTGAGCTCCGCCGCGGCACCCAGCGCCTGCCGCAGCCGGAACGCCGCGACCAAACCACTGATCCCCCCACCGACCACCGCGATTCTCATACCCCGACGGTAACCGGTACTCCGCAGCCGGCGGTGTTTACCCTGCCCACACCCGCGGTATGCAGAAAACACACTGCGCCACAAGCGCTGTCACGCCGGGCAAGCCGTCGAAGCCTCGCAACCGGCGAATCTCCGGCGGTCCCGGACGGCCGCACGTACCAACCCGATCCGCACGTCGACTTCGCGCGCGGGCGAACCCCTGGGTACGACCGTGCTGTGCGGCCACCGTGACGGTCGGGCCCATCGGTTTCACAGGATCGGCCGGTACCGCGGCCGTCACCTGGGCTCCACCATCCGCAGGGGTCAGAGGTCGGCGAGCTGCGGTACGACCGACCCCACGCTGTCGATCCACGCCGCCGGCGAGCCACCGGGCGGCATCACGATCGCGGTGTGCACCCCGAGGTCGGCGTAACCGGCCATCTGCCGGACGAAATCGTCGAGC
>NZ_JARWOV010000309.1 GCF_029868855.1 Nocardia carnea
GCAGGCCCTGCGGCGGCATCAGCGGTTTCCCGTCCGCGCCGCCCACCATCGCGCCGAGGAAGATCCAGTCGCAGTGGTCGGTACCGGAGGAGAACTGCCAGCGGCCGTTCATCACATAACCGCCGTCGGCCGGCACCGCGACACCGCCGGGCATGTACGGCGAGGCCTGCCAGGTATCGCTGTCCGTGCCGAGAATCTCTTCCTGCACCTTGGGATCGGCGAAGGCGAGCTGCCACGGATGCACCCCCACGATTCCGCCCACCCAACCGGCGGAACCGTAGATGCTCGCGGTCTTCATCACGGTTTCGGCGAACTCACGCGGATGCGCCTCGTAGCCGTTGTATTCCTTGCGCTGCAACAGCCGGATGATCCCGGCATCCTTGAGGCCTTTGGCCATATCGTCGGGCAGGCGGCCGAGGGATTCGCCCTCCTCGGCGCCGGCCCGGATCTCGTCGGCGAGGGCGACGATCTTGTCGAGTACTTCGTAGGACATCGGAACTCCTGGTCCAAACTACTGAAGGGGGTGGGGTGCTCAGGAGGCCGCGGATGCGGCCTGGCGATGCGCCGGTATGGCACTGCGCCCGGCTGCCAGGTTCGCGTCGACCTCGGCCTGCCAGTTCTGCAGGGCGCGTTCGGTATCGATTTCGAACTCGAACCGGTTCACCATCTCCGGCTTGATGTCCTCGACGTCGACATAGAACTGCTCGTACCAGCGGCGCAGCTGGTATACCGGACCGTCTTCCTCACACAGCAGCGGGTTGTCGATGCGCGATTTGTTCTTCCAGATCTCCACGTCCTGCTCGAAACCGATCGCGACACCTTTCGCCACGGCGGCGGCGACCTGCTCGGCCGCGGCGTCATCCATCCCGGTCGGCTTCTCCACCATCACGCCGTACTGCAGCCGGAACGAGGTCGAGGTGATCGGATAGTGGCAGTTGATGAGGTAGATATTCGGCTCGCCGGCACCGGCCCGGCCACCACTCCACAGCTTGTCGACCATGTAGGAGGGCCCGTAATACGTAGCATCGGACTGGCTCTCGGTGCTGTAGTTCGTGCTGGTACTGACTCCCACCGCATCAGCACGCGGGCGGGACCGCATGATCTGGGTCGCGGTATGCCCCTCGAAGACATTCCGGAAATAGGTCGGCATGCCGTAGTGGACATAGAAGAAATGCGCCATATCGACGACGTTGTCCACGATCTCGCGGCAATGCGAGCCCTCGACCACGATCGAATTCCACACCCAGTCCGTCCACCCCGGATCTCCGTAGGTCGAGATCTCCGGAATGGCCAGCTCAGCCGGCGGCTTAGCGCCCCGGGGATCGTGCCAGATGAAGAGCTGTCCGCTGACTTCCATGGTCGGCCACGCCTTGGTCCGGGCCAGCGGCGGAACCCGCCGGGCATACGGTATGGCTGCGCATTTGCCGTCCCCGCGCCACCGCCAGTCGTGGAATGGGCACGCGATATCGTTGCCCTTCACGGTGCCGTGGGCCAGATTCCCGCCCATATGCGGGCAGAAGGCGTTGAGAACGTTCAGCTTCCCGTCCTCGCCGCGAAACACAACCAGCTCGGTGCCGAACGCGGAGATCTGGTGTGGCCGGCCGTCGGAGAAGTCGCGGGAGAGACCGAGGCAGTGCCAGCCCCGGGCGAAACGCTGAGGTGGCGTGCCGGTGTCGATGACACGGACTTCGTTGCCGGTGTCGGTCGTGGAACTCACGGTACCTCCTGGTCAAATGATCGCGACCGCAGAACTTGCCGCATTGAGTCCAGCTTCGCAGCCGGACACGGCGTGTGACGCGGGTCTCCTGCTGAGTGGGAGGCTTTCCCCACCTGCTCAGTACTCGATCGAGAGCTCGTCGCTCACCGGCTCGGCCTGGCACGCCAGTATGTAACCCTCCGACAGGTCGTCGTCGGTGAGGATTTCGTTGTGCACCATATTGACCCGGCCCGATTTGAGCGAGCAGACGCACGCGCTGCATGCCCCTTCCCGGCACGAATAGGGGGCTTCGAGACCGGCGTCGAGCAATGCGTCGAGAAGTTTCCGACCGGGGGCCCAAGGCACCCAGTGTTCAGCACCATCGAGTATCACCCGCACCTGGCAGACGATCTCGCCGCGTTCGCCCGATTCGGTCCGAGCGAGAGCCGGCGCGTCGGCGAACGGGTCTTTGCGCAAGGAGAGAAAGCGCTCCGAATGCACCCGAGCCCCCGGGAAGCCCACTTCCGCGCACACCCGGGTGGTGAGATCCATGAGCGGTGCGGGTCCACAGATGTACACAGCCCTTTCCGCGAACGGCCGCAACAGTGTGGACAGCAGGCGTCGGCTCGGATAGCCCTGCACCGACTCGAGGATGTGGACCACGTGAAACCGATCCCCGAACCGCGACTCCAGCGACCGCAGTTCCGCCGCGAAGATCACCGCCGCCTCATCTCGGTTCGCGTAGATCAGTACGACATCACCGCTGCCGCCGATCAAGATGGATTTCGCGATGGCGATGACGGGGGTGATTCCGCTGCCGCCAGCCACCAAGACCACCGGGTCGTCGAGCGATCCGGGGACGAAGGCACCCGCGGGCGGCAGTACCTCGAGCTCGTCACCGGCCGAAACGGTGTCGCAGAGCCAATTGGAGCCGTGTCCGCCCTCGACTCGTTTCACCGTGAACTTGAGTGCGACGTCGGTGTGTGGCGAACTCGACAGCGAATAGCACCGCCCTGATCCGCTGCCGATATCCGGAACGCGGACGGTCAGGAACTGGCCGGGCCGATAGTCGAAGGACCGTGCGTCCTCGGGATCGGGTTCGACGACGAACGAGCGTGCGTCCGCGGTCTCGTCGATCACCTCGACCACCCGAACGCGGCGCGCACGCGAATCCATGGCGTCAGCGTCCTCGCGGACCGGCGAACCGACACTGGTCTCCGTGGGCATCCGCTCTCCTTGTCGTCGTGTCCCGCCCGTAATGCGCCGGGCCGGAATCGGGCCTCCGGCAGGGTACGGCCTGGGCCGACGCCATATGGGCCGGCGTCTCGCTGATCGGGAGACTCGCTCGGCAGCGGACGGGGGCGGATGCGATGGTCGGTGCCGACGCTGGTCACGGCGCTTTGAGAGATGTCCGCACACCGGAGTACCGTGACTCATGTCACAGGGTTGTGATGTGTGTTGGGAGGTCCTATGAGAACATCGAGCTCCACCGGAGTACCCGTCTCGGTCGTCGAGCGGATATCGCTCGTTCTGGAGACATTCAACGGGGTAGGTCCGCTCACCCTGGCCCAGGTCACCTCCCGCACCGGGCTGCCGCGCTCGTCGGTCCATCGGCTTCTGGAGCAGCTGACGACCTCGGGCTGGCTGGCACGCTCTCCCGAGCAGACCTACGAGCTCGGGGTCAAGGCTTATGAAATGGGGCAGGCCGCGCTGAACCAGAACCGCCTGCTGCACGGCGCCCGTCCGGTCATGCAGGCGTTCGCGCACCGCACGGGTCTCACCATCCAGCTGGCCGTCCTCAATCGCGGCGACACCGTCTACTTGGCCAAGGTCAACGGGCGCTCGTCAGGACCCACACCGACCGCCGTAGGCCAGCGGATACCCGGCCATCTCACCGCGGTGGGCAAAGCGCAGCTGGCGTTCGCCGACCAATCCGGTCGCCGGTCGGTCTTCGGCGAGCTGCAGCGCATAGGCGGCGGCGCACTGATCCGACGCACTCCGCAGAGCGTGGCCACCGACGCGCAGCTCGAGGACGATCTCGCCGCGGTACGCGATCGGGGCGCGGCATTCGATCGAGGCGAGGCGTTCGCCGGTCTCGGGTGCGTCGGTGTCTCCCTCGGGCCGCCGGACCACGTCTACGGCAATCTGGCCGGTATCTCGGTCTGTGCGCCGGTCACCTCGCTCGATTTCCGAACGCTCGTCGGCCAGGTCCGGGTGGCAGCGCGAGAGATCTGGGATCGGTGCGTCGCCGCGGACCTCGCGTCCCATTAGCGCTCGGGCGCCTCCACACCAGCACGCCGAGAGGCCGTAGAGAGCGGATAAACCGCCACGGTTTCTCCGCCGTGTATGGTGGTTCGCTCAGCCGTCCGCCCACCCTGATACGGGCCGGCCGCGATGCCAGTGTCCGGCGCCGCGGCCATTTCCTTGGTGCGCCGAGTCAGGACGCAGCCACGGCGTCCGGTTCGCCGAGTCGTGCGGTTATATCTGCTGCCGCGGGGTAGGCCATCACCATGCCGGAACCCGGTGGGACGCCTGGACCCGGATAAGCGGCAGTCGGCATGTTCTGCCAGCGCTTGCGCAGTTCGGCCGACCGTTCGAACCCACCCGCGGCAAGGAGTACGCCGCCGCGCGCCTCGATCCGCGTTTCCACACCGTCAACGTCGGTCGCCACCACTCCGGTGACCCGTCCCGATTTTTCCTGCACGAGGCGATCGACCCGTGTCGACAACAGCAGGTCCGCGCAGCCCGTCGCGTCCAAGGCGAGCACCAACCGGGCGATCCAGGCCTGACTGCCGTCCAGTACAGAGCGGTCGGCCGGGAGGCCGAACTGATCGGCAGCCACCGTCGGTCGCACATCGGTCAACCGATCATCGACCTCGTCCGCCGAAATCGACTGGGCGAAGATACTGCGGCCGGTGGCGCTTCGCCCGGGGGCGTCGAATCAGTCCGGGAAGGGACGGTGTTCGAGCGGGATACCGACAGTGTTCTCGAGGAAGTCGGCGACAGCCGGCCCGGTTTCCAGGTATGCCCGCTGCACCTCCGGCCGCGTGCGGTCGCCGACGACCGCGCCGAAATAGGTCAGCCCCTTCTCGATGGAGTCCTCCACGCCCTGCCGGGCCAGTACATGGTTTCCGGGTAGCCACACGCTGCCACCCGAATACGCCGAGGTCCCACCGAAGCGGTCCGTTTTCTCGATCAGGCAGGTCGACAGACCGCGGTGGTCGGCGGCCAGCGCACCGGCGAGAGCAGCGCCACCGGAGCCCACCACTACTACCTCATAGGTTCGGCCCCAAGTCATCTCGACTGCACTCCCTGTCACAGTTCTGGGTGAGATGCCGCGACGTTAGAGCAGAGATGCGCCGCGGAAACGGTCCGCTCCCGCTGAGTGGTCACACCGACGCACTCAGCCGCGCACCAGCTCGAAGCCGCATCCCGCGGTGCAGAACTCCGTCGATTTCACCAGGTCGGTGACCCGAATGGCACTGAGCGCAGAGTCGTTGCCGCCGGAACCGGTTTCCCGGTCATCGGGTCTGCGACCCACCGTTGAAGTCCAGGGTCTGGCCGGTCATCCCCCCGGACTCGTCGGAGGCCAGATACGCGCAGAACGCCCCGACCTCGATCGGGTCACCGAGCCGACCGATCGGAATGGTCGCGAGGATCTTGTCGATCATCTCCGGTGTCATCTTCTCCATCAGGTTGGCCTGGTGGCCGAGCGCGACGATATTCGCTGTCACCCCGAACTGGCCAGTCTCCGCCGCCAGGTGACGGATGAAACCCTCGATACCGCTCTTCCCGGTGGCATACATCGACACATTGATGTTCTGACCGGTCCGCGCCGATCCCGAGGAAATCTGCACGATGCGGCCCCAGCCGGCATCGCACATTCCGTCGAGCACGGCTTTGATGCAGTTCATCGCCCCGTAGATGTTCAAATCAATCGACGGCGGCCACTGCTCGGGGGTGAGCTCCCGGAATGGCCTGGCGACCCGGTCCTCCGCGATTCCCGCATTGTTGACCAGGATGTTCACCTGCCCGCTCAGTTCGGCCTCCGCCGAACGGACGGCCGCGACGGTCGCCTCGTAGTCGGTGACGTCGAACGCCTTGGCGATCGCCTTGTGGCCCTCGGCAACGATCTTGGCGGCCACACGCTCCGCACGATCGGCGAAGAGGTCGTTGACGATTACCGCCGCCCCCTGGCGCGCGAGCACTGTCGCGATTCCTTCGCCCACGCTCTGACCTGCTCCGGACACCAGGGCGATCCGCCCGTTCAACTCGAACACGAGTGCTCCTTTCTGCCCGCCGCCCGGCGTATCCGGGGGCGCCCTTATCTGCTGCTCACTCTCCGGGCGGACCCAACAAATTGTCAATCATTATTGGCTTTTATTTTGGATCCAATCTGCTACGGTCGGGAACATGACGCCAGACGATACGGTCGGCGCCCCACCCGAAGCCTCGGTTTTGACCGAGTTCACCGGTGGTGTAGCGCAGCTGACCCTCAACAACCCCCGCCGCAAGAACGCGATCACCTTGGAAATGGCCGCGCTCATCGGCGAGTTCTGCGATCAGGTGGAGAGCGATTCCACCATCGGCGCGGCTGTCATCCGCTCGGCGGGCACATACTTCTGCAGCGGTGCGGACACCCGCGATCTCGCCGCCTCCTCCGCCGACCCGGCTTCACCCGACGCCGTTCGCCGCACTTCCGCGGTCTACGGCGCCTTCGTGCGAGTCGGTTCCCTCCCCGTCCCCACAATCGCCCGGGTGGTCGGCGGCGCCGTCGGCGCCGGTCTCAATCTCGCGCTCGCCACGGACGTCATGGTGGTGACCCCGGATTCGGTGCTGGAGAGCGGCTTCCTGGCCCGCAACATCCATCCGGGTGGCGGACACCTCGCTCTGCTCGGTCGCGCGGTCGGCTGGTCGCGGACCGTGGCGCTGGCAGCGTGCAGTCGTCCGATGACGGGCACCGAGGCTGCCGCCTGCGGGCTCGCCTACGCCGCTGTCCCGGAAACCGATCTCGACACGCTCATCGCCGAGCTCACCACAGCACCCGCCGCCGACCCCGAACTCAGCCGTCGGATCATGACCAGCGCCCGACTCGAGCTCGGCCCGCCGGCCGTCAGCTGGTCGTCGGCACTGGAGATCGAGCGCGGCGTGCAGATGTGGTCGATGTCGCGCAAGGGACAGAAGTCGTGGTCGTCGCGGGGCCCGGGCCGATGACCGCCACCACCGCGGAAGCCGGTTCGCCGATCGCCGAGAATACGGAACTCCAGTCGTTGCGCGCCGACGTGCGCGCGTTCCTGGCCGAGGAACTCGCGGCAGGCACTTTCGTCCCGGCCGTGGACAATTGGATGAGCGGTTTCGATCCGGCGTTCAGCGCGCGGCTCGGGCGGCGCGGCTGGCTCGGGATGACGATGCCGACTGCCTACGGCGGACACGGCAGGTCCCCGGTCGAACGTTTCGTCGTGACCGAGGAACTACTCGCCCACGGCGCACCCGTCGCCGCGCACTGGATCGCCGACCGGCAGATGGCGCCGGGTATCCTCGCCAACGGCACCGAGGAACAGAAGCAGCGCTACCTACCCGGAATCGCCTCGGGCACATTGTTCTTCGCGATCGGGATGAGCGAACCCGATGCCGGTTCCGATCTCGCCGCAGTCCGCACCCGAGCCACCGCCCACGATGACGGTTCCTGGACCCTCAGCGGTACCAAGGTGTGGACCACCGGCGCGCATATGGCGCACGCCATGGTGCTGCTCGCCCGCAGCGATGGCGAACCGGGCGATCGGCAGGCCGGACTGTCCCAATTCGTGGTGGACCTTTCCCACCCCGATATCGAGGTGCGGCCGCTGCGCAGTATCGATGGCGAGGCCCATTTCAATGAAGTGATCTTCCACGACGCGCACGTCGGCCCGGACGCCCTGCTCGGCAGCCGTGGCGAGGGGTGGGCACAGGTGATGGGCGAACTCGCCTTCGAACGGTCGGGCCCGGAACGCTACCTGTCCACGATGCCGCTACTGCGGGCCTGGGCCGAGGAACTGCGCCGGGCAGGAGCCACCGCGGAGCAGCGGGTGACACTGGGCTCACTCACCGCCCGCGCCTGGGCGCTGCGCCGGATGTCGCTGTCGGTGGCTGCCGAACTCGCCGCGGGAGGCAGACCTGATGTACGGGCAGCGATGGTGAAGGACCTCGGCTCGGCATTCGAAGGCGATCTCGTGGAGGCGGTGCGGGCCGCTTGTGATGTCGAACCACGGCGCGCAGGCGGTGAGCCGTTCGCCCGCCTGCTCGCCAACAGCATGCTGCACATTCCGGCATTCACACTACGCGGCGGGACGAACGAGATTCTTCGCGGAATCGTCGCCCGCGGAATGGGATTACGATGACCGCACTCAACTCGCAACTGCGCGCGACGACTCAGGCGATGATCGAGCGGGCCGGCGTCGACACCACCACTCCGGCCACCGGCCCGGACGGTGCTGTCTGGACGGCACTGACCGAGGCCGGGTTCACCGGGATCGGGATCCCCGAAGATTACGATGGCAGTGGAGGCACCCTCGCCGACGCGCTCGCGGTCGTCTCGGCCGCGGTCACCGGCGGTGCGCTCACCATGCTCGTCGAACACACGGTCCTCGCCGGCTGGCTCGCGGCGCGCTGCGGTATCTCCCTCGGCGCGCACACCTCGACGATCGCCGTCGCCGATCAGGGCACCGTGATCCGCGAAGCCGAGGACGGCCGGCCGGTTCTGGACGGCTCAGCACGTGCCGTGGTCCACGGCCCCGACGCCGACCGACTGGTCGTCCTGCTCGACCCGCACGCCGCGGACCACCACCCAGCGGTCGCGCTCCTCTCCCCCACAGCCCCAGGGGTCACCGGCTCGTCCGGCGCCGATCTGCTCGGTGCCGCCGTGTCCGATTACGAGTTCGATGCGGCCCCGGTCGAGTCCTATGCCCAATCCCCGGTCGGCGGAGCGGAGCTCGGTCAGCGTGGAGCGCTGGCGTACACCGTGGCGTCGGCCGCGGCAGCCCGTGCGGTCTGCGACCGAACGGTGGACTACGCGGGACAGCGCACCCAGTTCGGCCGCCCGTTGAGCAAATTCCAGGCCGTCCAGCAGCGACTGGCCGGTCTGGCCGGGCTCACCGCGCTCATGGAGACGGCCGCCGAAACCGCAGTCGCCGAGACCTCCGGCGCCGGCCCGGACCGGGCACAAACAGCCGTCGCCGCAGCCAAAGTGGTGACGGCCGAATCGGCCCGTGAAGTCGCTGCCGCGGGCCACCAGCTCCACGGGGCCATCGGTTTCACCGCCGAACATCCGCTCGGCCGATCCACCACCGCATTGCTGTCCTGGCGGGAACGCTATGGCTCGGAACGTTACTGGGCCGATGTCCTCGCCGGCCGCATCCTCGAAGGCGGCGCCGACGTCTGGGATCTCGTGACCGGGTCCGGCCACGAGGACAACAGCGCCGCGGCAGAAGGGAACAATCGATGACCGTCACCACACCACCGCAGGCCGCCGACCATTCCGCCACCCCTGCGATCGACGGCCGCGCGGCATGGCGCGCCGCGGACACCGCCACCGGCAACGGTGTGCTCACTGGGGTGCGGGTACTCGACCTCAGCCGGGTACTCGCCGGTCCCTACACCGCCCAGATCCTGGCCGACCATGGTGCCGAGGTGATCAAGTTGGAGGCTCCCACCGGAGATGAGACCCGCGGTTGGGGCCCGCCATTCCTGGAAGATGGTGCGAGCAGCGCCTACTACGCGAGCCTCAACCACAGCAAGGACAACATCAGTCTCGATCTGCGCACAGACGCGGGCCGCGAAATCCTTGCCCACCTGCTCGCCGGCGCCGATATCGTGATCGAGAACTTCAAGGCGGGGACATTGGCCCGGTGGGGTTTCGACTACGAGTCCGTGCTGAGCGAACGTCATCCGCGCATGATCTACTGCCGGATCACCGGCTTCGGCGTGGACGGACCGATGGGCGGGCTGCCCGGCTACGACGCCGTACTGCAGTCCTTCGGCGGCCTGATGAGTGTCAACGGCTACCCCGACGGCAACCCGCTGCGGGTCGGAATCCCAATCGTCGATATCGTCGCCGCCAATATGGCGGTGAGCGGCATCTTGCTGGCGATGCTGGAACGCGAGCGCAGCGGGCGAGGACAGCTGGTCGATATCACGCTGCTCGACTCCGTCATCTCCATCCTGCATCCGCACGCGGCAAACTGGTTGGCCAGCGGCAAAGTGCCGCAGCGTACCGGCGATTTCCATCCCACGGTCGCTCCCTATCAGGTGTTCCGCGCCGCGGACGGCGACTTCTTCGTGAGCGCGGCCAATGACCGCCAGTTCCGTTCGCTCGTACACACCCTGGCACTAGCCGAACTGGCCGACGATCCTCGGTTCGCCTCCAACGGCCAGCGCTACGCTCACCGGGAAGAACTCGTGGCGCTGCTGGGCGAACGCATCGCCTTGTGTTCACGCGAAGATTTGGGTCGGCGACTCGAGGAGGCCGGAGTACCGGCCAGCCCGGTCCATACAATCGACGAAGCACTGCAATCCGCCCAGGTACGCCATCGCGACCTTTTCATCGACGACGACGATTACCGGGGCGTCGGTGTCCCGATCGCACTGGGCCGGTCGCCCCGGCGACGCCCACGTCCCGCGGTGCCCCGCGGTGCCGATACCACCGCCGTCCTCGCCGCAATGGGCTACCGCACCGAGCGCATCGAGGAACTGCGCGCGGCTGGTATCTTCGGGAACCCGTGAGCAGACCCAGCGCAGACTCCCCGCCCGCCGATCGCGGGCGCGACAGCGAACGGGCGGCGGCACGGGTCGTCGAGGAGATCGAACGACTCATCGTCACCGGCGAACTGCTGCCCGGCCAGCCGATCCGCCAGGTGCTGATGGCCGAACGTCTCGGCGTGAGCCGACTCCCCATCCGGGAGGCATTACGCCAGCTTGCCGCGGCCGGGTTGGTCGACCACGAGCACAATGTGGGTTACACGGTCGCGCGGCTGCAGCAGTCGGATTTCGACCAGATCTACCGGATGCGCGCAGCGCTCGAGCCGGAGATCATCGCCACCCTGCCACGGTTCACCGACGAGGCGCTCACCGAGGTCCGGCGACTCGGCGACCTGGTCGTCGACGCCGCCAAGCGCGGTGATCTCCTCGCGATGCGCTTGCACAACCATGCCTTCCACTTCGCCATCTTCGAACAATCTCCGCTGAACCTGGTCATCACCGAGATACGCCGACTATGGACACTGGCGATGCCGTACCACGCGGCATACCTGTACGACCCAGCCGCCCGCGCCCGGGTCATCGCCGAGCACGACCAGATGATCGAGGCGCTCGGCCGACACGACAACGACCGCCTCGACGAATTGATGAACCTGCACCGCCAGGGCGGTGAGGCAAGTACCGGGATAATGCTCCGCGCCACTCGTACCACAGTGCGGAGACCCCCTGATCGCCAGGAGTAGACCCGTGACCGGACCGACCTACAGCCCCGCTGCAGAACAGCCGATCTGGGACCCCGATGTCGCGGCGCTCATCCCGCCTCGGGGCGGGCGTTCCGGCTCCTTGCGCGCGGTCGGCGTCGAGGGCGCCCGCCGCATGCTGGAGTCGATCGAGCGCCCACCCGGCCCGCAGATGCAGTCTGTCAGCGATGCCACCGCCGACGGTCCGCACGGACCGATCCCCCTCCGCATCTACCGGCCACCGGCCGCGCCAACGGAGCACGCGCCGGCACTGGTCTGGACCCACGGCGGCGGCATGATCATGGGCTCGCTGCACTCGTTCGACCGTCTGGCCCGCGATATCGCCGACGCCACCGGCTCCGTCGTCTGCAATGTCGACTACCGGCTCGCCCCCGAACACCGATACCCGGTCGCCAACGAGGAGGCCTACGCCGCGCTCTGCTGGCTCGTCGACAACGCCGCCGCCTGCGGCGTGGACCCCGACCGGATCGGCGTCGGCGGCGACAGCGCCGGCGGCAGCCTGGCCGCCGCCACCGCCCTGCGCAGCCGCGACCAGAACGGTCCTGCCATCGCCCAGCAGGTGCTGTTCTATCCCGGCATCGAACGCCGCACCGACCGCCCGTCCATGCGGGAATTCGGCGATTCCCCCTTCCTCACCGCCGACGACATCGACTGGATGAAGAACCTTTACCTCGGCAACGACCCGGCCACCGATGACGCTTACGGCGTCCCAGCGCTGGCCGACTCCCTCGCCGACCTTCCTCCGGCCATCCTCGCCGTCGGCTACGGCGACCCATTGCGCGATGCTGTGGAAGCCTACGGCGACCGACTCCGCGCGGCCGGAGTCCCCACCGCCCAACTCCGTTACCCAGGTATGGGCCACGGATTCGCCATGCAGGCACCGTCGGTTGCCCGGGCGCGGGCGGCGATATCGGAGGTGGGCGCTTTGGTAGCGGCTCGATTCCGGGAACTGTAATCGGGTCGTCTCCACGACCTCCCCGATCAGAAGCAACCGGACCGGCCGGAACAATCCGGCACCGGGATGCCACCGGCTACGGGGATGCGCGTGGTCGTCGATCTCCACCCGAATCTCGAGAGTGCCGTCCGCGACGAACTCGGTCAGCTCGTGCACCGAATCACCGTATCCGCTCCGGATCGTAGCGACCGATTGCTGGTTCACGAACAGCTCGGCATCACACTGAACCCCCTCGAATCGCAGGAACACCCGCCGGTTCCGCACGCCACCGCCGGGCGACCGGACTGTCCGATAGAGCTGTATGTGCCGCCGGTAAACCACCCGGCGCCGTGGCCGAGCGCCGGGCACCGATCATCACGTGGTGCGGTAGCCGCACCGGGATCTCGGTGACCCCGCCGCCACGCGGAGAACACCCAGTCGCTCAGCTCGAGCGTTCCGGTCGGGGGAATGCTGCTCGGTCCGGTCATTCGATCGTCCCGTTCCGGGTGCATCGATCGGACCTGCAGAAGGTGTCAGGATACGGCGGCGGCTCGGCCGGCCCGGCGGCCGTAGAAGCTGCCGTCTCCAAGGGACGCACCGCTCACGTAGCCTCCGGCGCTGATTCCCGAGGTACAGCGGCCCGCGGCGAACAGGCCGGGGATCGGATCACCGGAGACGTGCATGACCCGGGAGTCCAGATCGGTGCGCAGACCGCCGAGGGTGAAACCGCCCGTGCGGTTGCGCAGGTCATAGGCCGCCAACGGTGTGCCGATCGGTTTCACCCACTGGGGCTTCTTGCCCAGCAGAGGATCCGCGCCGTCCTTGGCGTGGCGGTTGTATACCTCGACGGTGGCCTGCAGGATCCCGGCGGGGAATCCGATCTCCGATTCCAGTTCTTCGACGGATTCCGCGACCCAGGCGGGCGGCACGCTGCGCATGGCCGCGCTACTCGACACGGTGTTGTTTGCCTCCTCGAGGGCGGTTTCGTCGATGATCAGGAAGGCTTCGTTGTTCTGGCGGATCAAAGTCGACTGGCCGATATGGCTCGGGTAGGAGTCCTCCGGAATGTAACGCTGGCCGCGCCCATTGACGAGGATCCCGCGCGCCATCACTTGCGGATCGGCAAAAATGGCGACCTCGATGGCGTCCATATGTGCCAGCTGGGCGCCCAGCGCCTGCGCAACCCGGATGCCTATACCGTCGTGTTCCTCGATGGCGGCCGCGGGCCGGTTGATGAGCAGCGGAGTGTAGGCCTCGATCATCTGCTGGTTGTAGGCGAAGCTACCGGTTGCCAGCACCACGCCCCGGCGAGCGCGTACATGCACCGGTTTGCCGTAGCGCTTAGCCACCACTCCGGTGACCCGACCGGAGTGGTCCAGGATCAGACGTTGCAGTCGCACATCGTATTCCGCGCGGACTCCCAGGGTGGCGGCGGTATCGATGAGCGGTTTCATCAACATGAACCCGCCGCCGTTCTCACTGGTGTGTTTATCCGCCATCTGCGGCAGATGACCACGCGGCGCAGGAGTGGCGAGAGTGTTGTACGGTGCGGCGTTCTCGCCGCCGGAAAACATCAGCCCCTGATCGGCCGGCGGCTCCCAGCCTGGCTCACCCCAGAATTCCTCTTTGAACGGAACACCTTGCGCCACGAGCCAATCGAAATGCTCCACACTGCCCTGGCAATAGTCATGGATCTTGGCCTGGTCGGCGCCCGGACCCAGCGCGGCCATCAGGAAGCGTTCCATGTTCTCGGGCGTATCGTCGAAACCGAGCGCCTTCTGCAGAGCGGTGCCCCCGCCGAGATAGATGAACCCACCCGACAGTGCCGCCGCACCACCCCAGCCCCCGGTCCGCTCGAGCACCAGCACATCGGCCCCTGCGCGGGCGGCCTCAATCGCCGTGCTCACGCCCGCCACTCCGTAGCCGACCACCACGATATCGGCCTCGTAGTCCCACTCAGCGACCGCGTCGAGCCGGTCGGGGTGGACACTCACATCCGACATTGGTTTCTCCTGTTCCTCCAGAGCGGTGACCGATTCGATGACCGCGGTCAGGGACTATGACTGTGGCAGTTGCCGACGTCGACGGGTGCATCGATCGTCCTGCGTGGTCGCAGGCGGAACCAGTGTCGTTGGAAATGACCGGCACCGGTTCCGGAAATACCCCTCGCTGAGCGAAGGCGATTTCCTTCGCACCGGGCGGCCCGCGGCACACCGTCAAACGGGAGCCAGCAGCTTCTTCAGCGGTACGGTCCTGTCGGACAACTCCTCCGGACCTGGCCGGTGCCCGCGGCTCAGTGCGGCGCGCAGCACCATGAAGTCCGCCGGGGCGTTCACGCATTCGGCGGCGATCAGAAGATCGCCGGCGAAGTACAGGGCGACCCGACGTCGCGGTCTGTCCGGGTCGGTGCGGACCACCACCGATGTGTAATCACCGATCAGGCCGACGATCTGAAGTTTCTGATCGGCCTGATCCGACCAGAACCACGGTGCGGCCGAGGCCGGTGCGGTACTCCCCGCCAGTACCGCGGCCGCGATCTCGGCCTGGGAGGTGGCGTTGTCCACCGACTCCAACCGGTAGTGGCGACCGGTGGTCGGCGACACCCGGGTAGTGCAGTCGCCGATGGCGAGTGTCCAGCCGTCGGATGCAACGCACCGGTCGTCGACCACTACACCGCCTGCACAGTGCAGCCCGAGCTGGGCGGCCAGTTCGGTGCGTGGCTCTGCCCCGATCCCGACCAGTACCGTCGCGGCCGGAACCTCACGGCCGTCGTTCAACCGAACACCGCGGATCCGGCCGCCTGTGGCCACGATCGCCGACGGCTGCGCGTCCAAGACGATATCGGTGCCCATCGCCCGGTGCGCCGCGAGCAGCGTCGCCGCGGTGCCCTCCCCCACCGCACGACCCAGAAGCCGCGGCCCGGCCTCGATCACGGTTACTTCGGCGCCCAAGGTCCGCGCGGTGGCAGCTACCTCCAGGCCGACGAATCCACCACCGATGACTGCGATCGGACCTTTCCGGACCCGCGCGGCCAACACTGTGGCATGGTCCAGGTCCCGCAGGCGCACGACATCACGGTGCTCGCAACCGGGCAGCGCCAGGGTCCGGGCCCGCGCGCCGGTGGCCAGGACCAGCCGGTCGAACTCCCGGGTTTGGGAGCCGTCCTCGCCGGCGAGGTCGATCCGGACACCCGCCGGTGTGCGGGCCACCCGTCCGACCCGCGCACCGGTGACCAGTTCGATCTCCTTGTCGGCGTAGTGCGCGGGATCACGGAGCAGCAGCGACTCGCTGGTTGCCTCACCCTTCAACCACGCCTTCGACAGCGGCGGCCGCTGATACGGCAGCCGCGGTTCGTGGGAGACCAGGGTGATCGCTCCGTCGTAGCCCGTGTCCCGCAGGCGATCCGCGAAATGAACGGCGGCATGTGAAGCACCCACCACCACGATGCTGCCCGGCATCGTTTCCGGTTCGCTCATCGATCAGACCTGCTCATCGGGGATGGTCACGTGCAGATCGACGCCGTCGGCCAATGCCAGCTGACACGACAGCCGTGAATTTTCCTCGCGGTCGGAGGCGGTGCATTCGAGCATATCGTCCTCGTCCTCGCTGGGATCGGGAAAATATCCCAGCTCGGCACGGTCGACGTACACGTGACATGTTGCGCACGAGAGGGTGCCGCCGCATTGTCCGACGATGCCTTGCACACCGTTCTTAACGGCGGTCGACATCACGGAATCACCTACGGCGCCGTCGATCACCTTCACCGCGCCACCGGGCTGTGTGTAGAAAACTTTCGGCATGGGACGCTCCTACCAGGACACGGGCAGATCCGTGACCGCCTGCGTCAAGTTGTCCATATCGATCACGGCCTTCCCTTCGAGCCGCAACCCCGGCAGCCGTTTGAACAGCTCGGCCAGGCCGACCTGCATCTCCATTCGCGCGAGCGGGGCACCGAGGCAATGGTGCAGACCGTAACTCAAGGTCAGGTGCGGGTTGTTCGACCGCCGGATATCGAATGCCCCATCGTCGTCGACAGCCGTACCGTCGTGGTTCGCCGAGGCCGGGTCGACGAGTACGGCCTCGCCTTTCGCAATGGTCTGCCCGTCGAGTTCCACGTCCTCGGTGGCCACGAACGGCACCAGGCCACCACCGCCGGTGACGGCCGACTCCACTGCCATCCGGCCGTGCCGCAGAATCTCCTCCACCGCGGTCGGGGCCAGACCGTCGGGATCGGCGAGGAAGAGTTCGAGTTGATCGCGATTGCTCAACAGTGAATGCACGCCCGCGCAGATGAAGTTCGCCGTGTTGTCGAACCCGCCGATGATGAGTACCAGTGCAATCGGCAGGATCTCCCCGTCGGTGAGGCTGTCGTCTTTGTCCCGGGCATTGGCCAGGTCGCTGAGCAGATCCTCGCGCGGATTCGTCCGGCGTTCCTCGATCAGACCCATCATGTACACGACCAGTTCGGTCATGTTCGCGACGACCTCTTCCTCGGGCATATTCGCCACAGCGAGCGTCGAGGAACTCCACTTCTGGAACTTCGGGCGATCCTCGGGCGGGACGCCGAGCAGATTCGCGAGCATCTGGATCGGCAACGCCACCGCGTAATCGTGAACCAGATTTGTCGGCGCACCCTTAGCGATCATCTCGTCGATGAGGTGGTTCGCGAATTCCACCGCCGAATCTCGCATCGCCTTCACCCGCTTCGGAGAGATCGAGCGCTGCACCAGCTTCCGCAGTTTCGTGTGATGCGGCGGATCTTCGAACTGCAGGGTGGTCTTCAGGAAGTCGGGGAATTCGACGAAGTACGGCACCACCCGTTCGCCTGTCCGGAACGGTTCGCGCACGAACCGGCCGTCGCTCAGCATCTCTCGCGCGGTGGCGTTGCGGTGGATAACCCAGACGTCGCCGCCGAACGGCATGGTCATCTTGGTCATCGGCCGGTCGGCGGCGATGGCGTGGTAGCGGTCGATCGCCTCCGCCGGCGACACCGGCGAGAACGGGTATTCGGTGCTCACGGCATTACCGGCCGTCTCGGTTGTGCTCATCGGATCACTCCAATAGGGGACGCGGGGGGTGGATCAGGAGGCCGGCAGTTGCGCCGGCGCGACCAGCTGCGGAATCGCTTCCGGCGTGATCGCCATGATCGTGTCGAACCGGTCGGCCACGGTTTCCACGGTGAGGCCGGGATCGTGGATGCCCACGGTGTTGACCAGAGCCAGCCGGTTCACGATGCCGCCTGCCACGTTGAACACCTCGCCGGTGACCTCGCAAGAGGGATGCAGCAGGTAGGCGACCACGGGCGCGACATGCTCGGGCAGCAACGCCGTGCGCATGTACTCCATGACATCCGGGGACAGAGTGTCGGCGGCGGCCTCGGCCATCCGGGTGCCGGCGCCGGGCGCGATCGCGTTGACCTTGATACCCGCCTCCAGACCCTCGAGTGCGAGGTTGCGGGTGAGCCCGAACAGCGCGCCTTTGGAACCGCCGTAGTGCGACATTCCCGGGTTCCCCAGCATCGCCTGGGAAATGGTGTTCACGATCCGCGGCGCCTCGGCCTGCAATAGGTGCGGCCAGGCGGCGCGGATGACCCGCAGGGAACCGAAGTAGTGGACGTCGAGGTGCCGCTGGTACTCCTCGTCCGGGACCTCGGCGAACGGCGCCGCCCGCACGATCCCGGCGTTGTTGACGACCGAGGTCAGCCCACCGAAGGTGGTGACCGCCGCATCGACGAGCGCACGAGCACCTGCTTCGGTGGACACGTCACCGGTGCATGCGACGGCCCTGCCGCCGGCGGCGGTGATCTCCGCGACGACCTCCGCGGCCGGGTTGTCACCGTCGACACCGGAGCCGTCGATGCGTGCGCCCAGATCACCGACCACGACCGAAGCGCCGCGGGAAGCCAGCAGCAGGGCGTGCGCGCGGCCGATACCGCGGCCGGCGCCTGTGACGATGACGACGCGGTCGGAGAAGTCCAGTGTTGCCATGATTTCCTCAGAGTTCTGTGGGTTTCGGATGGGTCAGGGGCGGGTGGCGCCGCCGGTGTGCTCGACATCGGCCACCCAGATGGACCCCTGCGCTTCCCGGGCCGACTTCTCGAAGTCGAAAACCTCGAACCCGGCTGTCAGGTAAAGGGTTTTGCGGTCCGGGCCGCCGAGCAGGCAGGCCGAGGCGATACCGTCCTCCAAGGGCAGCGACACGGCGTGAGTGATTCCCTGGTCGGTGAACCGCGCGACGTAACCACCGCCGGGCATGGCCGCCCAGACACCGTCTTCGGCATCGAGACCGATCCCATCGGGCATGAACGGGCAGGTGGCGAACTCACGCGCGTTCGACAGCGTGCCGTCCGCGGCACGATCCATCACGGTGATCTTGAATGCCATCACCTCGGCCGTATAGACCTTGGTGCCGTCGTCGCTGATGGCGATACCGTTCGCGCACATCAGCGGGGCGACCTTCTCCGGCGTCGAGACCGTACCGTCGGGATCCACCACGATCAGCGGCGAGGCCACCGGCTCGTCGCCCTTGAAGATGTCGAATCCGAGCTGGGTGATGTAGGCCCGGCCGTCGGCGTCGACGACCATGTCGTTGGCGGCGGCCAGGGTGTACTGGGAGATATCGGCGTACACGCTCAGGTCGTCCGGCGCTCCGCCACCGTGCAGCAGGACGAGCTTCTCGTGCATCGATACCACGATCAGCCGTCCGTCCGGCAGCCAGCCGAATCCGCCCAGCACGATCGGCACATCGGTATCGGCGGACCGCCCGGTCGCGTCCACCACAACCGTCGCATTGCCGTCGGCATCCAGCGTTTTCAGGGTGCCGGTGTACATATCGGAGAACCAGAAAGTGCCCTCATGCCATCGCGGACACTCCGGCCAGGAATATCCGGACGAGATCCGGCGGGCTCCGCGGGTCGGGGCGCCCGCCGCGGAGACAGCGGCGGCTACGGTTTCGACGGGGTTCGTCATGATGCGGGCCTTCCTAGAGCAGTATTGACGGGGCCGGCGCGTGCCCCACGGTAGGTGGACGGTTCGGGCCGGGATGGGGATCGGGTCGGAACTATGGGTCGTCGCGCCGGGGAGCGTGCGCCTCCGGGCGGCCCGCCCGGAGACCCCTCCATCGGCACGCAATGCGGCCGAGCGGCTGGGCGGCTCGCGACTCCCCACGGCGTGCAAGTGAGCAACCCGATGAACGAGGGCTCCGGTGAACTGCGTCACAAGCACGTGGCATGACAGGACGATAGGGTCTACTGAGAGGGTCGATCGGCGGTCTCCCATTCAGCGGGAGCACTCGTCCCCCGAACAGCGAAACCCGCAGTTCAGACGCCACCGCAACGGGGGTATGGCTCGCCGGCCACCGCGGCACGCACCAGCACAAGCGGACGAACGCCGGTGGCTCCGCGACTGTAGCCGCAGAGCCACCGGCGTTACCGGCTCAGACGACATCGACCTCTATTCCCATGTGGCGGCACGGTCGAGGCTATCGACGGTGGTACCGCACCGAGACGGTGGTCAGTTGATGTCGAGAGGAGCTTCTGCTGGGTACTCGGCGGGCGCCATGGCGTAGGTTTCGGTGAGCAAAGCGATGAAGTCCCGATCGGTCATCGGATCAGCCGGGAAATCGAACTCGATACCGCGGCGCACGAGATCGTCACCGAGAATGTCGAAAACCTTGTCGGCGGTCAGGTCGTCGGTGTGGTCGAGATAGCGGTCGGCGTCGCGCCGGTCGTCGAAGACGAGTGCCGTGTAGTGGAAGAGGGTCCGGACGTCACCGTCGGTGAACCGGCCGATCTCCGTATCATCGTTGCGTACCACCCACTCACCGTTCTCGCCGTGCAACCGCGTATGCATCTCCAACTCGGGCATATCGCGACGATCCCGGGGGCCGTTGGCCTCTCGCCGGTGGTACATCTTCGAATTGTCCGAGAGGACAGCGGTATTCCAGAACGGAGCCGTCAGGCGCTGCGGCGCCTGGTCGGGGCCGTCGGGCCAGTAGGTGAACCCACCGTCGAGGTCGGAATCATAGAAGTAGGTGATCACCTGCGAGGTCTTGACCTCCCACTCATCGAACAGTCCCGATTTCGCCATCACACTGAGCAACCAGATCGGGGTGTCGACCGAACTCATCCCCCGCCAGTTGCCGCTGTCGAAATGGCCTGCGTCGAAGCTGCGCGACGGCACCGCCATGTTGAACAGCATATGATGGGCCATGCCGTAGCGGGCTCCGTGCACACTCTTGGCGTGCTCGAGCAGCGTCCGGCTCAGATAGATATCGCGGATCTCGTCGTAGAAGGCCACCCCTTCCTTGGCCAGATAGCCGCGGAACACCGGTGCGGCGAAATCCGAGAGTTTCGCAACCGGGTTACGGTCGGCCCCACCGGAGACGGCCAGATACTCCTCGGTCGAGGCAAAATGATGGGCCAGCACCAGCGGCCACGGCCCATGATCGGCGATTACCCCGAACAAGGCGGCGATCTCGGCACTCGAGTAGAGGTCGGCGACGACGCTGGGCGGGGCGACCGGGACGAGCGGATGCCTTCTGGGCGTCGACAGGGTTGCGGTCATGATGCTCCTTCTTCCTTCGATCCCGATACCGCGGGCACTGATATCGCGGCTTTCGACGGGCGGCAGTGCTCGTTTCAGCAGGTGTGCGGATGCGGAGCGCCGGGGCAGGGCCGCAGGGACAGCGCTGGTGTTCCCGTGTCCGCGATCCGCACGGACCACGACCGGGCACTTAAGGCGGTCGCCGAGCGGGCCCGGTGCGGTCCGGATGATCCGCCCTCGACGCTAGGACCCACGACCAGCAGAAACCATTACTCCTCCCGCTGAGCGAGAAGTACGGCGGCCGGGTGCGGGACCCCGGCGCAACCAGTTGTCACAGATGTTCGAACAGTTCCAGCACGTGCCCTTCCGGATCCGTGACGAATGCGACCCGGATACCGATTTCCGCCATCGTGGTGGGCGGTTCGGTGACCGTCGCGCCGGCCTCCTCGGCCCGGCGCACAACGTCGTCGAGACCGTGCACCTCGAACCCGATCACCGCCGAACCCGGGGTCGGTGCGGGCCGGTTCTTGTAGTGCAACAACACCAGCGACTGCTCGTTCCCGGCCGGGGAGGTCATGATGATCTCCGCGAGCGGATCGGGACGATTGTCGAACTCGTAACGAGTCCGTTCCACGCGGCCGAACACCTTTGAGTAGAAGTCGAATTGAGCGGGCAGGTCGTTCACCAAGATCTTGGTGAACGCGAAACGAGAACTACACATGTGATTTCCTTTCATTCGTGGATCAGCGCCGGTCAGGCGTACGCCGCCGGCGCCGAGGTACCTTCCTCGCCGGCCTGGACATCGTCAGCTGTCTTCGGCTTCGGCATTCCGATGAACAGGCAGATGACTGCAACGATCAGCGCGCATCCGATGAACCATCCCATCGACAGGTTGAACGACGACAAAGCGGGTGCGGTGGTCCCCGGAACCGTCGACAGCGACAGCATTACCGACACGATGGCCACGCCCACAGCCGAGAACGCCTGCCGGGCAGTGCTCAGCACACCCGTTGTGACGCTCGTGACACTGTCCGGAACGGATTCGATGACGATTTTCGGGTAGCCCGTGTAGGCGAACGCCGTCGCGACGGCTCCGACAGCGGAAGCGCCGATCATGACAGGCAGCGACTTGTGGCCCACGAAGATCATCAGGTTCGCGACGACGAACAGACCGGCCCCGATGAGGAAGGCCGTACGCCCGCCCCACCGACCGGCGACCGCCCCCGCGATCGGCGACGCGGTGAAACCGACCAGTGCCGCGACACCGGCCACCAGGCCCGTGACCGTCGCAGTCATCCCGAGGCCGACCGGTAACGAGGTCGGGGATTGCATGATCATCGGAATCACGATTTGAATGGCTCCCACCGGGCCGAGGGACAAGGCCGATACAGCGATCAAATTGAGCGACATTCTCCTGTTCGCCAGAACGCGCAGGTCCACCAGTGGTTCACGCTGGGACAGCTCCCACAAGGTCCACACCGCCAGGATGCCCAGGCCGCCGACGATCAGGCCGACGACCCGGAGATCGGTCCAGCCCCACGCCGAGCCGCGGGTGATCCCGTACAGAACCGCGGTCAGACCAGGTGTCATCAGGACCGCGCCGACATAGTCGAACCGGGGGAGATCCGATGATCTACCGGACCCTGGTAACCCGAATGCGGCCACTGCAGAAGCCACGACAGCCAGTACCGCAGCAAAGATGAAGATCATGTGCCAGTCGGCGATGTCGAGCAGGACACCGGCTATGAGCGAACCACCCGCACCGGCCAATAGGACCGCACCGCTGATGAACCCCACTGCGATCGAAACTTTGTTGGGCGGCAGCGCCTCACGGGCGAGCCCGTAGCAGAGCGGCAGAATCGCACCCGCCGCGCCCTGCACACCCCGCCCGATGATGATCGCCGCCATCGAGTCCCCGAAGACACTGATCAGTGAGCCGAGCGCCGAAATCAGCAGAACGACGATCAGAACCTTCTTGCGACCGTACATATCTCCGAGTCGGCCGCCCACGAGCGCGGCCGTGGCCGCGACGAGCATGAAGGCGGTGACCGACCACCCTGTCGTGGAGGCCGGCGCCCCGAATATTTCACTGAACCTCGGCAACGCGATGAATATCATCCCGGCCTCGAACGCACTGACGGATTCGGCGATGACCAGCGACATGATGATCAGCGCCGGCGACCTGAAAGCCGGTCTACCTTCGGAATCTCCGGTGGTGAGCCGGGATGAAGGAACGGACATCGATTGTCCTCCTGAGACGAGATCGACCCGCGGCTTCTGCCGCCGGGAATTCCGACCCGCGCTCGTGGGACGAGATACCGCGGCGGTTGTCGCTCGGTCGGGATTCGGCGGCAGAAGCCAGCGGACCTACGGCACCGCGGAAAAACTGCGTCGGCGCCGGTACCGGCATCGAGTCGGTTGATGGACGACCCTTCGTGATGTAGGTCACCGGCAGCTGGCACAACGGACGATAAGGCTCGCACCGGCTACTCGATCGGCGCGATTCCGTTCAGTGGGAGCAAGCCGCTTGCCGGCCGCCGCACGAGCGCCTTCCAACTGGCCGATGACTTTCCCATCTGACGGAATTCCGGCAGCCGGGTGACGGGCCGATGCGTTTTCATTGGACTGTCGCGGCGGCCGATCGTGCCGTCGGGAAAGGAATTCGATGCCATCCCCCGCGCAGATATCCGCAGCGGTCGACCGATATGTCACCCTCGTCGGCACCGGTACCGCAAAAGAAATCGGGGCACTCTACGACGAGGCCGCGACCCTGGAAGATCCCGTCGGCGGCGAGGTTCACATCGGGCGCGCGGCCATCACGGCGTTCTACAGCGTGCTCGACAACGTCACCACAACCGCGGAACTCATCACCATCCGCGTTTCTGGCGACGAGGCAGCCTTCCATATGCGAGTTGTCACCACGAGGCCGGATCAGATCGTCACCATCGAGCCGATCGATGTGATGGCATTCAACAACGACGGACTCATTACCAGTATGCGCGCCTATTGGGGTCCTGCCGACATCACGACGACTGCCCGAGGACACTGAGCGTGCGTGAACTGAAAGGTCGGACCGCGGTCGTCACCGGCGGCGCGAACGGTATCGGCAGAGGGCTGGCGACACGTTTCCTCGAAGAAGGCATGAAAGTGGTCGTCGCCGACAACGACGCCGGCGATCTGGAGAGAGCAGTCACCGAGTTGTCCGCACTCGGAGAAGTACTCGGCGTCCCCACCGACGTCGCCGAAGCGGCTTCGGTGCAAGCGCTGGCGGATGCGGCGGTGGACCGGTTCGGCGCCGTACACGTGCTGTGCAACAACGCCGGAGTCGGTGGCGCGCAACGCTTCTCCACCATCCCTCAGGCGACCTGGGAATGGACACTCGGCGTTAACCTCTGGGGTGTCATCCACGGATGCCGGATCTTCCAGCCGATCCTGGCGGCCCAGGACGCAGCGTATATCGTCAACACCGCCTCTATGTCGGGTTTTCTGACCGGTGGGTACCTGACCCCGTACAACGTCTCGAAGGCCGGCGTGGTATCCCTTTCGGAGGGATTGGCTTTCGAATGGGCGACCGAGTTTCCACATATCGGGGTCGCAGTGCTTTGCCCGGCCTACACCGCCACTGCCATCCGTCACGACGAGCGCAATGCACCGCCCGGCCACATTCCCCGCGCCGAAGCCGACCCGTCCCTGATCGACCATCAGGAGAAGGTGAACCGGACCATCGAACAGGAGGGGACACCGGTTTCGGAGATCGCGGATCTGGTCGTCCGGGGGATGGCGGAGCGCAAGACACACATCTTCCCGCACCCCGAATGGCTGAAGCTGTGGGGCGACCGCTTGGAACGCGTCACCGCGCAGGCCGATCCGCCTGCCGCACAACACTGACCCACACGGAACCGATTCCGGCTCGGGGCGACGACCGCCTCGGCCGTTTCGAAAAGACTGCGACACCCGAGCGACTTCCCCCGATTCGCCTGCCCGACCGGACCGCCATCCAGTCCACCTATCGCCGAGGAGATGACCGTGCCCGTTCCCCCGCTCGATCCCGATGTCGCCACGCGCATCCACGCTCTCGGCACAGTGCCCTCGATGCGTTCACGGGGAATCGAACAAGTCCGCGCCGGCGTGGAGGCGATGGAGCCGCCCGTCGAGATGCCGGCAATGGCCGAGATCGAGAATCTCACCATTCCTGGACCGTACGGGCCCATTCCGCTCCGCGTATACCGGCCGACAGCCGAGTCCGCCGGCCCAGCCGTCGTCCATCTGCACGGTGGCGGTCTGGCGATGGGTTCCAACGCCTCCTTCGAACCGCTGGCCCGGCAGATCGCGGCCGCCGCCGGCGCGACGGTGATCGGCGTCGACTACCGACTGGCACCGGAGTGGGGTGCGCCGGTGCAGATCGAGGAGTCGTACGCAGCAACCGCCTGGGTTGCCGCCAACGCGGAGCGCCTGCGTATCGACGTCGAACGCCTGGTGGTGCTCGGCGACAGCGCCGGCGGTGGCCTCGCGGCCGGTGTCGCCTTGCTGACCAGAGATCGTGGCGGCCCGGCGCTCTTCGGCCAAGTGCTGATGTACCCGGGACTGGACCGTGATATGGGCGCGGCGTCGATCGTATCGATGCCCGACGCACCGATGTTGCTCCGTGAGGACATCGTCTACATGCACGAACTCGCGGACAGCGGCGCGACCGACCCCCCTGACTGCTATCGAGTTCCGGCGTATGCCGGGGACTTGTCCGGTCTCCCCCAGGCAATCGTGGTGACCGCCGAAGGGGACCCGATCCGGGACTGGGGCGAGCGATACGCTGGCCGACTGCGGGACGCGCGCGTCCAGACCACCGTGACGCGGTACCCGGGCGTGCTGCACGGATTTCTCATGCGACCGGAGAATTCGGCGCGCGCAATACTGGCGATAGCCGAAATCGGTGGCCTGCTGCGCGCCAAGTTCGCCCATCCCCTGCCCTTCGACTGACCGGCACATTTGGCCGGTCGAGGTCCAGTCCGAACGGAACCGCGCCGTCCGCCGGTTCGCAGCCCAGCACAGCGAGCGCGGCTGCGACCAACGGTTCATAGCGGTGCGGGACCCGCGCCACCGGTCGGGCGAGTGACTGCCCGGTGTTCATCTGCCGACCTGTCGTTCAGATCGCCGCCGGCCGTGCGTCGCCGCTGGACAACACCGCTCAGGTACATGAAAGCAGGTGCCTAACGGGCCCACGCGCAGCATTTCACCGCTGGAAGCTTGTCCCGCCTTGCATTCCATATTTGGCAGGCCCTGCCGTAATGTCATATCTTGACGGTATTGATCCTGAGACGGTGCAAGCGGAGACCGTCGGCGCCGAAAGCCGCACGAACGACACGAAGGGAGGTCCGGTGGCCAAGTCGGCTCGCCCCACCCTCACCGAGCGCCGGGCGGAGGAACTGCGGCGGACCATCGCTCTGACCGCACGGGATCTGTTCATCGCCGAGGGCAACACCTCGGCCACCGTGGAGCAGATATGCGAGATCGTGGGCATCTCGCCGCGCACCTTCCACCGCCATTTCCCGGTGAAAGAGGACGTACTTTCCCCTCTATTCCGGCAGAGCGAGGAACTCATCGTCGAAATCCTGCGGACGGCAACTGCCGACGCGGATCCGGTCGAGGTGCTCGCGCATGCGTTCACCACAGAGGTTCACCGACGTGAAGTTCCGGAGTTCGACCGCAAGTTCATGGAACTGATGATCAATACGCCACCGTACCGGTTGCGGTGGCTGGAATGGGGCGAGGGACTGTGCGGAGAGATCACCCGGTTCCTCGACCAGCATTTCGAGCTCGGCCAGGACCCATTTCTCCGTGAGCTTCCCGCCCAACTGGCGATGCAGACCATGCGTCACGCCTATATCCATTGGGTCGCCGCCGGCCACTCCGGCGAATTCGAGGAGGTCGAACACCTGCTGCGGCGTGGGATACGAATGCTGTTCACCGGGATCGACGCGACCACACCCGCCGCATCGACCTGATCTGTGGTGGCGCCGCTTCGAACCCAGCAGCGGGAATTCCACTGAGCGGACGTACCAACTACTTCACTGGTAACCGGAACGTTAGCGTTCGCGCATGAGCAACACATGGTCCAGAGACGAACTCGAATCGGCCTTCCAGACGTGGCGGACAACGGTCGCGCGAGCGGCCTCGGGCGAGGGCAGCTGGCGTGAATTCGTCGATCTGTTCACACCCGACGCTGAATACCACGAACAGATGGTCGGCGTATTGAAGGGCCACGAGGCCATCTGGGCGTGGGTGGAGCCGACCCTCGCCCAGTTCCCCGGATCGGCGATGACCTCCTTCCCCGACTATTGGCACCTGATCGATGACGTGAACGGCATGATCGTGGTGAAACTGAACAACCTGATGCGGGACCCCGGCGACGGTGCGCAGATGGGCGCCGACAACATCAGTATTCTCACCTACGCCGGCAACGGAAAGTTCTCCCGGGAGGAGGACATCTACGATCCCGCCGAGTTCAACGAAATGGTGCCTGCCTGGATCGGCAGGGCCATGGAACTGGGCACCCTGAGTGCGGACGAACTCGAGTGGTGCGCGCGGGCACAGGCACAGACCGGTTCGGCGCCGGCCTGATATATCTTCGCGACCTGCGAAGCGGCGTGTCGCCACGATCGTGGCGACACGCTATTGCCTTTCTCTGCCTTGGTATCCCGCTCAGCGTGTGACCGCGGGCGCGCCCAGGTACGCACGTTCGACCCGCTCTGGATTGTCCCGCAGTTCCGCGGCACTGCCCTGGTCGGCGATCCGTCCGTGAACCAGGACGGCAGCCCTGTGCGCAATACCGAGAGCCAGGTGCACATGCTGTTCCACCAGCAGGACGCTGGTGCCCTCGGTAGCTGCCAGGTTCTTCAGCACGTCCAGGATCTCAGTGACGATCACCGGGGCAAGGCCCATACTCAACTCGTCGATCACCAGCACCGTTGGCCGTTGCAGGATCGCTCGTCCGATGGCGAGCATCTGCTGCTCACCCCCGGACAGCCGGCCGGCCGCAACCGGCAGCCGGTTCGCCAACGCCGGGAAATACTCGAGCACTTGGCGAATACCGTCCCGTCGCCGAGAACGTTCTGCGACTGCGAGCAGCAGGTTCTGTTTCGCGCTCAACTGCCGGAACAGGGCCCGATCGTCGGGCACCATTACCAGCCCCGACCGGACCGCGTCGCGGGGACGGCCGCTGCGGACCGTGCGTCCGGCGACGACGACCTCACCTTCTGTCCGAGGCAGAAACCCGGCCAGCGTCATCAGCAACGTGGTTTTACCCGCACCGTTCGGACCGAGAAGGCTGGTTATCTCCCCTGGCGGCAACGTCAGGTCCACATCGCGTACGCACGGGCGTTCCTTCAGGTAGCCGGCCGTCAGCCCTCGGCATTCGAGCGCGGTCATCGCGATACCTCCGGGGGTGTGCAGGGTCGGGTGTGCAGTGCCGGAACAGCCCCCGGGCCGGGAGAGTCCGCGTCGGCGGGCACGCCGAGACAGGCGCGCAGCACCTCGGGGTTCGCGCGAACCTCCCCGGGGGTACCACCGGCTATGACAGTTCCCAGATCGAGCACGATGACCCGGTCGCACACCGTGAGTACCAGCTCCATATCGTGGTCGACCAGCAATACACCGGTACCGTCGGCGGCGATCGCACGCAGTTTCTCTCCGAGCCAACGACTTTCGTCGCTGTCCAGACCCGCCGCGGGTTCGTCGAGCAAGGCCACGACAGGTTCGGCCGCCAGGACTCGCGCCATCGAAACCAGCTGGCGCTGCCCCTGTGACAGCACACCCGCATCTCGGTCGGCCAGGTCGCTCAGGCCGAGCACGGCCAGGATGCGGGACACTCGCCGCACGACGGACAATCCCGACGCAGACCGGGCCGCGCCCACTCCGACGTTCTCGGCGACGGTGAGATCATCGTAAAGCTCGATGTCCTGGAAGCTGCGCCCCAGCCCGGCCCGACTGCGTACGTGCGGGGGCCGTCCGGTGATTGACCGGCCCGCCAGCGTCACCGACCCCGTGGCGGGGGTGAACCCGGTGATCGCGTCGATAACTGTCGTCTTGCCGGCACCGTTGGGGCCGATGAGACCGACGATCTCGCCGGGCCATATCTCGAAGCCGACATCGGCGGCGGCCTGCACCGCACCGTAGGTGACACTCACCGCTCGAACCGACAGAATCGGCCCGGACTGATCGGCGACAGTCCGGCTGACCGCCGGCTCCGCCGGCGCGGCGCCGACCGCGGAGCGGCGCGGGGCGGCCGGCCACGAGATTCGCGGCAGCTTGCTCGCGATCCCGTCGGGGTTCGCGAGCACGGTCACCACCAGCAAGACGCCGCTGAGTACCGCGTAGTAGTCGCCGACATTCAGGAACCGGTCGACCAAAAAGTAAAGGATCCCACCCGGCGCCATCACCCCGGCCAGGATGCCGCCGGTGATCGAGGTGATGCCCGCGACGTACACGACGGCGAACAGCGAGATTCCGAGAAATACCGCGAAGGGTTCCGGGGTGGCCAGGGTCTGCTGATATCCGAGCAGGGCGCCACCGAGCCCGGCGATGAACGCGCCGATGGCGAATGTGACCAGTTTGGTCCGGGCCACATCGATACCCGCGGCTGCCGCCGAGCGTTCGTTGGCCCGCACGGCGAGCATATCGGTGCCGAGACTGCTGCGCCGTAGCCACACCACCCCGATACCCACAACTGCGAGTACACCCAGACACAGCAGAGCGAAGGCGATGCGTGGATAGGACTCGCCCGCACCGATGCCGAGATCCACTCCGAACAGTCGAGGAGTGTCGATAGGAGCGCCCAGCACACCGCCGTTGAGTTCGGGGTTGCGGAACCAGAAAGCCTCGACGAACACCGCGAGTGCCAGTGTCACCACCGTGAGTGGCAGCCCGCGCACCCGTAACGCGGGAAGTCCGGCCACCACACCGACCACTGTCGCAAACAGCGCAGCCACCACCGGGGCGAACGGGAACGGGATACCGAGGTGCTGATTCAGCACGCTCAGCGCGTAGGCCGAGACGCCTGCCAGCGTAAGCTGCGCCAGCGATACCTGACCGGCATAGCCGGTGACAACCACCTGGGAGAGCCCCAGGATTGCGAAAACGATGCTACTGACCAGGGCGGCGCGGTAACTGCCGGTGGTCGCCAGCAGCGCGACCACCGCCACCGCGAGCGACAGCAGAACCGGGACGAAAATACGATCGGGGCGGGGTGCTCGTCCGAGCGTGCGGTGGATTACCGAACCCCGATCGGGCAGGGGTCTGCCCTTGACCACCAGGAAACCCAGGATCAGCAGTAGTGAGATCGCCTCGGCTGTCCCTGATCTCGGCCACCAGTCGTAAAGCCCCTGCAGATTCGTGGCTTCCGCTTGCAGGGCCCCGATGGCGATACCGGCGGCTACGGTCAGCCAGATAGAAGCGAAGTTACCGACCAGCGTGGCCGCCAGCGCGGGCACGATGAACAGTGAGTACGCCACCGGATTCAGCGCCACCAGCGGGGCGATGAGGATCCCGCCGAGGCCGGCGACCATCGAAGACAGCGCCCAGTTGGCGAACGCGATCCGGTCCGGTGACAGACCGGCCAGATAGGCTCCCTTCTCGGATTCCGCGGCCGCCTCGGTTGCGGTACCGAATCGGGTGTAGCGGAACACCAGGGACGCCACGATTGCGAGGCCGACGATGCACGCCGCCAGCAGTACGCGGTCGGTCGGCACCGGGCTGTCGCCCAACGCGAAGGTGTCGAGGGCGAATATCGGTTTGACCGATACCAGACCGGTGCCGACCCGCTGGGCGATCACCGCCTGGATAACGATCATCAGCCCGATCGAGGCGACGGCTTTGGCAACCACCGGGGCGGCCCGCATGGGCCGGAAGACCAGGGCGTAACAGAGCAGGCCTAGAATTCCGGCCGCGACCAGGGAGATCGCCATGGCAGGGGCGACACCGAGCGGGCTACCGAGATCGACTGTCGCGGGCAGTCCAGGTATCGGCACCATCAACTCACCGGTCCGCAACAAGGCGTAGGTGTAGGCAGCGTAGAGCGCCACCGCGCCGGTCGCGAAGTTCACGACCCCGGAACTCTTGAAGGTCAACACGAGCGCGAGCCCGAGCGCCGCGTACACCGCCCCGTTGCCGAGACCGAGTACGAGGTAGGAAAGGTGTTGTGTCACGACTGATCTCCCTGGCCGAATACCGCCGGGAGGCGGGTTATCCGGTCACTTTCAGGTCCACCGGCACACCCTGGTCGTTGATCTCACCGATCAGCATCTGGTGCGAGCAGATCGACGGCATCTGCGGTACGGCGGTGCCGTCACAGGTGAAGGTGATACCACCACCCGCGGGCATCTCCACGGCCTTCGCGGTGCGCAGCGCCTCCTTGATGCTCGCCGGCGTGACCTCGTCCTGGATACTGTCGGTGGCCGATGCGAGCGCCATCACAACCTGGTAGCCGGACGATGCGGCACCCGCCACCGCTGTCTCGGGCGCGTAGCTCTGCAGAACTGAGCGATACAGCACCGAGTCGGGGCGATCCGAGAGATAGTCGGTGGCGGTGATGCCGATACTGCCCGCGATGGAGTCCACACCGATGATGTCGATGACATCAGGCGCCAGGCACGTAGGTATGAAAACGCGCTGAACCGCCGGATCTGCGGTCTGGATCGCCCTGTAGACCGACGCGCAGGTGGCCGCGTCGGCGATCACACTCGTACCTTCGGGCTTCTCGGAAAGTCCGGAGGTCACCAGCGGCGTGGGGTCTGGAACTCCGAGCGGGATCGGCACCACGTTCAGTTTCACCCCCGCGGCCTGGAACAACGGTGCACCCATCGCATTGATCAGGGCACCGAGGCCGCCGCCGTCGCTGGCGAAGAGAGTGAATGTGCTCATGCCCTTCTCCTCGGCGGCCGCGGCCATCGCGGCGATAGTGCCCGGCAGGCCCGCCGAGAGCGCCGCGGAATCGGGCGAGGTCAGTTCCTGCTGCGATACCCCATTGAGGGTGATGTAGGGGATTCCCGCGCCGGCGACAATCGGGAGGATTGTGCCGCCCTGTGAGGTACCCGGGGACAGCACCGCAGTCACCTTCTGCTCGACGAATTCGTTGGCGCATTTGGTAGCGGAGGTCGGCTCCTCCTGCTGCTTGCAAATCACGAGTTCGACGGGGTGACCGGCGATACCACCGGCGTTCTTGTTCACGTATTCGACGGCTGCCTCGGCGCCCTCGCGCATCTCTGGGAGCGAGACCACGGCGCCCCCCTCGGTGGAGACAAAACCGATACGTACCGGTGTCCCGGTGGCCGGCTCGTCCGGTAGCGCGGTAGTGGACGCCCCAGCTACCGCGCTGTTTTTCGATTCCTCGCTGCCTGCACAGCCCGACGCCGCGAGTGCAATCGACAGCGCAGCGACGCCGATTCCGGCGACGGCACGCCGGCGACGGCTCAGACCACCAAGTCCCATGATCTGGTTCTCCTCTCCGAAGGCGAGGCCGCACCAGGATGCACCCGATACAAACAGCGTCCTCGCGTGGTCCACATCACTAATCGATGCGGCGGAGAATTATGGCCTCATGCTGCACCCGGCCCAGACGGTCACTTCCCACTCACCGGGATTATCATGGACGGACCTCATCGGGTTCGCTACACGCGTCACCCAGCGCCGGAACTGCGGAAACGCCGTCGGGACGAGGGGATCCGTCACAGCGGAACCCGCGCGCCGGCGAGTCATCGGCAGGAATATGCATCGCGGCCGACAGTCGACGAATACAACACTGCCGCACAGGCACTCGCGCGGCACGGACTGTCGGAACTGCCCGTTGCGATGAGATCAACGGCGTCGCCAAGACCGCCGATCGGCACCGGGAACCGTCGAATGACAGCCCTTACGGCCGAACCAGCGAGACGTACGGTGGTGGTGCCTGGCAAATGGTCGTAACCGGCAAAACCCGCAGCGGCGGCGCGGCCCCGGCTCAGGGGCCCAGCTCCGGTGCAGCCGCTCCAGTAGTGTGCGGTAGCCTGCAGAAGTCGTGACAGAACTGGACGACCATCTGCACAACACCCGGCCGCTGACGGCGCCGGGGTGGGATCTCGTTCTCGACCTGATCGCCGTGATCGTCTTGGTAACGGGATTTCGGACACTGCCCGGCGACGGCCTCGACATCGCCCATACCAGCCTCCTGCTGGGTGCAGGCGCGGCCGCTGCACTCCGGCGGGTCGTTCCCCTGACGGCGGCGATCGCCGGCGTCATCCTCGCCGCTGCGGTTCTCGGCGTGCCGGACCTCTCGCTGGCGGTGTGGTCACTCGGTCAGATATGCCTGCTGGGCCTTGCGCTACGCGGCCGGCGTACCGAGACGGTCGTGGTGGCGACCAACCTGGCGGCAGTGCTGTATCTCGGCTCGGTCATCGTTCTCGGGATGGGCCCGTTCGAGGCGAACGCACTTGTCTTGCCCGTGTGGACCGCCGCCGTGTCGGCGACCGGACTGACAGTACGGGCACAACGGGAACGACTCGCCGCCCTTACGGCAGCCGCTTCCTCGGCGATCGCGGCCCGTGACAGTGATATCGAACGCCACGTCGCCGACGAGCGGTTGCGAATCGCCCGCGATCTGCACGATTCGGTGGCGCACTCGATGGCGGTGGTCAGCGTCCACGCCGGGGCCGCCGAGCATGCCTTGCCCGATCGTCCCCGAGATGCGCTGCGCGCTGTCCGGGAGGTCCGGGCCGCCAGCCGCGCCGCGCTGGGTGAGATGCAGACCATCGTGCACCTGTTGCGAACCACCGGGCCGGATGGTGAAGAAGACCTCTCGGCGGCACCCACTCCCGGCCGGCTCGTCACCGGAGCAGCGGCCACCGGACTGCGCGTCACCGGCAGCATCCCCGACGACGATGCGTTGGCCGACCTCGGCGCCATGACCGTGGCCTCGCTGTCCAGAGTTACTCGGGAACTGCTGACCAACGCCGGACGCCACGGCACCGGGGAGATGACCCTGGACATATCCGTCGACGAGGGCTCCGTACGGATCACTGCCGCCAACCCCGTCGCCGGCCGAAGGCACACAGAGCGCCGCGGCTTCGGTCTGGTCGGTATCCGCGAACGGGTCGCCGCGCTCGACGGCCAGGTGCACACCTCCAGGGGCGACAAGACTTTCACCATCGAGATCGTGATCCCCCGTGTTCCCGGAAAGGAGAACGAAGCCCAATGATCCGTGTACTGCTGGTCGACGACCAGACGCTGATTCGCGCCGGACTCCGCGCGGTGCTCGATCACGAGCCGGGCATCGAGGTCGCCGGCGAGGCCGACGACGGAGCCGAAGCCCTCCAGATGGTCCGCGAATTGCAGCCCGAGGTCGTGGTGATGGACCTTCGAATGCCGATACTCGACGGGGTCGAGGCAACCCGGCGTATTCGCGCCGACGCCCATCTCACCGCGGTCCGGATTCTCGTGCTGACGACCTTCGAGGGAGATCGTGAAGTGCTTGCCGCCGTCGGCGCGGGCGCCGACGGTTTCCTGGGGAAGAGCGCAGACCCCACCGAGTTGGTGGCGGCCGTGCAAACCGTCGCCGCAGGCGATATCAGCCTGCCGCAACCGGCGCTGGGGGGGGGGGCGCGGCCGGCGCCCCCGGGCCCCCCGGGGCGCCCCCCCCCCCCGGGGCCGGGGGGGGGCCGGCGGGCGGGGGGGGGGGGGGGCCCGCCCGGGCGCCCCGCCTGTGGGTGGGGGGGGGGGGGGGCGCCCCCGCGCCGATATCAGAGGTGGATAGGCGCACCCGCCGCCATCGGCGCCACGAAGCCGCCGTCTACGTGCACGTCCTGGCCGTTGATCC
>NZ_JARWOV010000310.1 GCF_029868855.1 Nocardia carnea
ACATAGTTCGAGTTGTTCACCTTGTCGGCGTCGATGAAGACCAGGTCGAACGGATCCGGCTGCTCTTCGGCCAGCACCGGCAGCGATTCCATCGCCGCGCCGATCCGGATATCGACCACGTCGCCCAACCCGGCCCGGTCCCGGGGGGCCCCGCCCCCGCCCCCCCCCCCCCCCCCCCCCCGGCGCGTGTGCTCCCGGTGCGTCGGCGGCCAGATGCCGGGCAGGCGTGACCGCCTTCACATAAGCTGGGAAATAGCTGATCAAAGCCATCGGTCCGGTGGGTCCGAAGCTGGTCCGCGTTTACCCAGGGCAAATCCCGGGTAACGGTTTGAGGTCGATACTCGCCGGAACCCGGTCGCCGGCGGGCGCGACGTGATGGGTCGGCCGGGCCGACTTGGCCGCGCACGCCGGAGAGGACTGACCGTGACGGAGCAGCAGCCGGAACCACCACAACTGGAGAAGCGCCCGGACGGGGCACATCTGGAGAAACCGCAGGAATCGCCCCATCTGAAGAGATCGGTGGCGGCCTCGGCCATGGGTAATGCCACCGAATGGTTCGACTACGGCGTCTACGCGGCAACCGCCACTTACCTCACCGACGCGTTCTTCCCCGGTGATCTCGGCACCCTGGGCACCATGCTCGGGTTCGCCGTCTCGTTCGTGCTGCGTCCCCTCGGTGGCATGGTGTGGGGCCCGCTCGGCGACCGGGTGGGTCGCAAGGTGGTCCTGGCCACCACCATCCTGCTGATGGCCGCTGCCACCGGTCTGATCGGTGTCCTGCCCACGCACAGCCAGGTCGGGGTGCTCGCGCCGATCCTGCTGATCCTGCTCCGGGTGGTGCAGGGCTTCTCCACCGGCGGTGAATACGGTGGTGCCGCGACCTACCTGGCCGAATGCGCCAGTGACCGGAAGCGCGGTTTCTTCGGCAGTTTCCTGGAGTTCGGCACGCTCGGCGGGTTCGTCGGGGGCTCGGCGGTCGTGCTGTTGTTCCAGCTGATTCTCGGTTCCGATGCGATGCACGACTGGGGCTGGCGGATTCCGTTCCTGATCGCGATCCCGCTGGGTGCCATCGGCTGGTATCTGCGGACGCGGCTCGACGAATCCCCGGTCTTCACCGAGGTGAACGAGACGGAGCATCCCGAGAGCGGGCTGCGGATCCTGATCACCACGTACTGGCGCGAGGTAATGGTGCTGTTCGGTCTCGTGGTGGCGCTGAACGTAGCGAACTACACGCTGCTCACCTACCAGCCGACCTATCTGCAGAACACCATCGGTCTCGGGGAATCCACCACCACCGCCATGATGCTGGTCGGCCAGGTCATCATGATGCTGTGCGTACCGTTCTTCGGTCGCCTCTCCGACCGGGTCGGCCGCCGGCCCATGTGGTTGTTCTCGCTGGTGGGTCTCGCGGTACTCGCCGTGCCGATGTACTGGCTGATGGGCCAGGGCACCGGCTGGGCGATCGTCGGGTTCGTCGTACTGGGCCTGCTGTACGTACCGCAGCTGTCGACCATCAGCGCGACCTTCCCCGCGATCTTCCCGACCCATGTCCGCTACGCGGGTTTCGCGCTCGGCTACAACGTCTCCACGGCTGCCTTCGGTGGTACCGCGCCGCTGGTGAACGAGGCGGTGATCGAGGGCACCGGCTGGAGCCTGTTCCCCGCCCTCTACATGACGGGAGCCGCGCTCATCGGCCTGGTCGCCTGGGCGTTCCTCCGGGAAACCGCGGGTACGTCGCTACGTGGCACCGAGGTACCGGACGCCGATCCGCACCCTGTCGCGGAGAAACAATCCGTCGCGTGACCCCGGAAGGGCTCGTCCTGCCATGAGCGATACCCGCAACCCCACCGTCGCCGAGATCGTGAACTCGGCGCTGGAACACACCATCCCGATCGCCCACCGGATGGGTGTGCACGCCGAAGAGGTCCGCCCCGGCTATGCCGCGGCCACCGTGCCCGCCGAGGGCAACGGTAATCATTTCGGCGTCATGTACGCGGGAGTGCTGTTCACCGTGGGTGAGATCCTGGGCGGTGCCATCGCCGTGGCCAGCTTCGATACCGCGAAGTTCTATCCGCTGGTGAAGGATCTGCGCATCGCCTTCCGCCGGCCCGCCACCACGGCGGTGCGGGCGGAGGCGACGCTGACCGACGCCGAGATCGAGCGGGTCAGCGCGGAGGCCGAGGCGAACGGTAAGGCCGATTTCACGCTGCGGGCGGTGCTCACCGATGTCGACGGAGTGGTCGTCGCCGAAACCGAGGGCTTGTATCAACTGCGCGCCCACGCCTGAAATCGACCGATCGCCGGTGAGCCCGGTTCCCATGACAGGGGACCGGGCTC
>NZ_JARWOV010000311.1 GCF_029868855.1 Nocardia carnea
TTCGGGTGACAATCAGGCGTACTAAAACTATTTGTTCGACAATTAAATTTTTTTATTCTTATTTCTATTTCGGCCGGTTTTGGCCCTTTTATTTCTGGGCGTTCGCTTAAAAACTCCATTGGGGCGGGGGGGCCGCCGCCCCGTTCCCCCGCGGCCCCGCCGGCGCCGCCCCCCCCCCGCCCCCCCCCCCCCCGGCCCGCTCGGTCTCGAGCCGGTCGACCATGGCATTGAACGAGTCGATCAGATGGGACAGATCGCCGTTGCCCCGGCCGTCGACCCGGCCGCTGCGCCGCAACGGATCGACCCGCCGCATGGAGGCGATGAGTTCGTCCAGCGGGGCCAGGCTGGTCCGCAGCAGGAAGGCATTGGCCGCGAGGATGACCGCCAGGCCCACCACCAGCACCGGCACCTCGGTCAACCGCACCCGCGACGACACCGTCGCCGGCGACAGCGCGAGCACCAGTGTCCCCAGCGTGAACACCAGCCCGTTGATCAGGAAGATCCGCCGGAACAGCGCATCCGCCGGGGTCCGGGTGTGCCGCCGGAACAGGCCGATACCACTTCCCGGACGGTCCATCACCTCAGTCTGGTTGCCGATCGCCGGAGTGTCCATGAGGTCCGGCACCCATTTCCGGGCGGCGAACTACACAGCGCCGGCCACCACAGATGGGTGCCGGCACCGATGGTCGGCGCCACCCCCGCTCACGAAAACTGAGAACGAAGAAATCGGTGGAGGGAGGAGCGTTCGGGTGTACATCGACCGCAGCACCGTACCGGGCCAGGGCACCGTGCACCATCTGCGAACCCGCAACGGTGACCGGTTCGCACTGGTCACCGGCGCCGACGGCGCCAAACGCATCCTCGTCTACCACGGCGCCGGCGACGAACCCATCCACTCGGTCGCCCTGGGGACCGACGAAGCCGACCAATTCGCCGATCTCCTGCACAGCGCGCCCCTACCCGATCGGGTGGCGAGGCTGGAGCGGCTGGTGGACCGGCTCACCGGCGACAGGTCCCGGCCATGACCACACTTTCCCCGCACGCGCGACGGGACCCTCCGATGCAAGCTCACGATATCGCCGTCCACCTGCCGACCGTCCGGCCCGGCGACCCCGTCGCGAAGGCTATGCGCCTGATGGTGGTGAACCGGCTGCCCGGCATGATCGTGGTGGACGAGGCGGACCGGCCGGTGGCCGTGCTGCCGGGCACGCAGGTGCTGCGGCTGGCGATCCCCAGTTCGTATCAGAACGACCCGGCGCTCGTGCGCACCATCGACGAACTGAACGCCGAACTGTTCTGGCGCGAACCGGGACATCTCACCGTCGGTGACTGTCTCCCGCAGCACGCGCCCCGGCCCGCCGTTGTCCGGCGTGACGCGACCCTGCTCGAGATCGCGGCCCTGATGGCACAGCGGCACAGCCCCCTCGTGGCGGTGGTGGACCGCGCGCACGCCCTCATCGGCGGAATAACCCTCGAACGGTTGCTGATCAGCCTGGCCGTCGCCGGGCCCGAGGACTGAAACCCGCCGGGCCGAGGCGAGGTAGCCGATGAATCAGATCCTGGCGGTAGCCATTTTCGTCGGGGCGTTCTGGTTCATCGCGACCGAACGCGCCGACAAGGTCAAGGTCGTGCTGATCGCCGCGGCAACCATGACGGTGCTGGGCCTGGTCCCAGGTGAGGACGTCTTCTACAACGCCCACGCCGGGATCGACTGGAACGTCATCTTCCTGCTGCTCGGCATGATGGTGATCGTCGGCGTCGTCAAACACACCGGCCTGTTCGACTTCCTGGCGATCTGGGCCGCAAAACGCTCCCGCGGCAGCCCGTTCCGGCTGATGGTGATGCTGATGATCATCACCGCGGTCGCCTCCCCGATCCTCGACAATGTCACCATCATCATGCTGGTCGCGCCGGTGACCATCGTGGTGTGCGGGCGGCTCGGTTTCGCCGCGCAGCCGTTCCTCGTCGCCGAAGTGCTGGCCGCCAATATCGGGGGTGCCGCCACCCTGGTCGGCGATCCACCCAATATCATCATCGGCAGCCGGGCGGGCCTGAGCTTCAACGATTTCCTGATCCACATGGCACCCGCGGTGGCGGTGATCTTCGTACTGTTCGTGCTGTTCACGCGCTGGCTGTTCCGTGCGCATCTACGGGAGCCCTCGAAGCACATCACCACGGTGATGACCCTGCAGGAGCGCCGCGCCATCACCGACCCGCGGTTGCTCACCCGTTCGATGCTCATACTCGCCGGGGTGGTGGTCGGATTCGGCCTGCATTCGTGGCTGCATGTGGCGCCGTCGATCATCGCCCTGCTCGGTGCGGGTGCCATGGTGCTGATCTCCGGGCTCGATATCCGCGATATCCTGCGGGAAGTCGAATGGGCGACACTGGTTTTCTTCATGGGTTTGTTCGTGATGGTGGCCGGCCTGGTGCACACCGGAGTCATCGGCCTGCTCGGCGACGCGGCCGTCTCGGCATTCGGCGGCAACCCGCTACTGGCCTCGGGCGTCCTGGTTTTCGGGTCGGCGGTGGCGGCCGCCTTCATCGACAACATCCCGTACACGACCACCATGGCGCCGGTGGTCGAAGGACTGGTCGAGCAGACGCCCGATCCAGAACAGGGCCGGGCGCTGTGGTGGTCGTTCGCCTTCGGCGCGGATTTCAGCGGAAACGGCACCGCGGTCGCCGCGAGCGCGAATGTGGTCGCGCTCGGTATCGCCCAGCGGGCCGGGCATGCGATCACGTTCTGGCAGTTCACCCGATACGGCATCGTGGTGACCGCGCTCAGCAGCGTGCTCGCCTGGGTGTATATCGTGCTCCGCTATTTCTGATCGCCGACTGCGGTCGTCCGCCGCCGGAACTCCGAGTTCAGGACGGCTCCACCGGGACACCGTTGCCGGCGAGCCAGGCGGTGATCTCCGCGAGATCGCGGCGCACGGCCGCGGGCCGCAGCGCCGGCGGGGTCATGAACAGGTAGCGCTGGAAGGTGGCGCCCTGCCCATTTCTGGCCGCGGGGTCGGCGCCGGCCCGCAACAGTTCGAGGACGATTTCGTGCTCGTCGAGTTCGGCGGCGATATGTAACGGGGTTTCACCGGCGTGGTCGGCGATATCGGGGTCCGCTCCGGCGGCGAGCAGGGCGCGAGTATTCGCGCCGCGCTGGTGGAAAACCGCCGTCAGCAGGGGGGTCCGGCCGCTGTGCGGATTGACGGCATCAGGGTCGGCGTGGTGACCGAGAAGCTTCGTCAGGCATACGGGGTCGGGGGCCGCTGCCGCCAGGTGAACAGGGGTATCGCCGTCCCGATCCGGCCGGAGCGCATCGGCGCCTGCCGCCAGCAACATGGCACACGCGGCATCCGCCCGGTTCAGTACCGCCCAGTGCAGCAGGGTGATCCCTTCGGCACCCGCGACATCCGGATCGATACCGGACGCGAGCGCCGCGGCCAGACGTCGCTCGTCGCGGGCCGCGATCGCCGTCGCCGCGGATTCGATACCGGTTCCGTCGAACGGTGTCGCCATCGCGGGCCTTCCCTTCGATACAGGCTCTGTCCGGAAGTTCAACTGCCGGACCGATCCGACCACGGCTGAGTCCGGTCGAGCGCCAGGCGCACACCCGGCATCTCGTGGATATCGATCGAGTGCGCCACCCGGCCGTTGTTCTCGGCGGGCAGCGGGTCGGGCAGATCTATTCTGGCACCGAGCGCGGGTCGCACCTGAGCGAGCCCACCTGCGGTACCGGCCGCGCCGGCAGTACCGCCGATCGCGGCGCCGACATAGGCGCCGACGAATTTCCCGGTCGTACTGCCGGTTACCCGCCCGGCCGTTCCGGCGATCGCACCGCCCATCGCACCGCCGAGCGAAGATCCCAGGATCCCGCCGGCGAGTCCGCCGATCATCGAGCGGTGCAACCAGTGCGAGTCCTGCAACACCGTCAACGGGTCACCGGCGACCACATAGGTGCGGATATTCCCGGCCGCGGCATACTCCCGTGCCGCCGCCGCGTCGATACCGAGACCGCGGATCGTCTGATCGGACAACGCGGCGGGATTGAAGGTCACCGCCGGTGCACCCGATTTGAGCGCGGCCGTCGTCGCCAGCCCGCCCCCGAGGGAGTGACCGGTGATCACCAGATCGTCACCGAAGGCCCCGCGGGCCAGTTTGCCCAAGCGGCCCGCCAGCACATACTGGCGGGCCGGTATTCCCAGCCCCTGGGCAAAATTGGTTTTCCAGCTGCGCAGGCTGGTCCGGTAGGTGCCCGCGAAGGCCAGTACGTACCGCCCCGCATCGTCGCGGTACAGCGCACTGGTCAGTCCACTCGCCACGTCGTTCATCGCCTCCGGCGGGATTCCCGCCCTTTCCACTTCGGTCCGGTCGAGCCGGACGAACCCGGATATGGGGCGGGAGCGGTCCGGGAAATAGACATCATCGGCCAGATCGGCCAGCGTCCGGTCGGCCGGTTGCGCCTGCCGGGAACGCATAGTCACAGCGAAGGCACCGCCACCCTCGGCCCGGGAGCCGCCACCGTCGCCGTATCGGCGCAACGGGCCCGCCCGATCGGTACCGGGCGTATCCAGCCGGTCGGCGCGCCGGAATTCACCGAGCCCCGAGTGCGTAGTCCCGGAAATCGCGCGCACCCGTCCCGCGAGGTCGCCACACCCGTGGTGCACGGCCACCCGGATTCGGCCGGCCATGTCGACCAGCCTCTTCGCGGGTATCACCGCCGGAGGTGCGGCACGCGCCTGCCCGTCAGACCTCCAACAACATGGAGAAGCAGGCTCGGAACCGGCTGTAACCGGCCGATAACTCCGCACATTCGGCGATAGTAACCGCGCGGTCGCCCCGAGGCGGAGCGTTGTCCCATATTTGCGCGGTCACCGATGCGACCGAGACCATAACGGCGACTGCGTCCCCCGCCGGTTCCGCACCGAAAAGCCTGCAACAGTGCGAACCATGCGATTTCCTCTCGAGTGATGATGAGCGGTGACACAACTCGACGTCGTCGGCTGTCCACCATGTTCCGAAGGTAGGCAGCACGCGCCGACGACGAAATGTCCCGCGTGACCACAACTTGTGCCGCCGGTAGTGCACTGCGCACATTCGACAGTCGGCGGAATCCCTGTGCACTGTGCACAAAACCCCCTCCCAACTGTGGTTCGCCGACACCTTTCCCGACCGCGCCCTGCTGGTTACCCTTCGGGTCACGCCGACCAGGAAAGCCGATGCAGGCACCGTCCGGAGCGGCCATCGGCCTGTTCGTTCGCCCATACCGTGAGAGGTCCGCGCCATGACCGTTTCCGCCGGACCCCCGACGCGCCGGGGCGGGGCGCCCGAGGAACCGATACCCGCCCGGGTTTCCGCCCTCACCGTGGAGATCGGGACGGGACTACGCGCCCGGGAGGCCGAAATCGCAGCGGCGATGACCCGGCGGATCACCCAGCGGATCGATTACACCCGCGCCGAACCACGGCTCACGGAGTTACGCGCCGCCAGTATCCACGCCAATGTGGCGACCATGATCGAGATATTGGCCAACGACATCCCGGTCGATCATCTCCAACCTCCGATGGCGGCAGTCGAATACGCGCGGCGGATGGCGCAGCGTGAGCTGCCGTTCAACTTCCTGATGCGCGCATACCATATGGGCCAGGACGTCATGATGCGAATGTGCTATGACGAAGTGGGCCGGCTGGCCTTGCCGACGGAGCTGGGATTGGCGGTACTGCAGCGGCTCACCCAGAGCGTCTACGCGTATACCGACTGGATCAGCCAGTACGTCTGTGAAACCTACGAGACCGAACGCATGCGGTGGATGAACGCCCGGGGCACGGTGCACGCCGCCACTGTGCACGCGCTGTTGGACACGACGACACCGGACTCGGCGGGGTTCGAAGCGGAAACCGGCTACCGGCTCGACCGGACACATCTGGCGGTGATTCTCTGGTACACAAGCGGTGACGAGTCCGCTATCGTCGCCTCGCTCGATGCCTGCACCCGAATGCTCGCGCGGGCGTCACGCGCCGACGGCCCACCGTTGGTGACGGCCGTCGACCGGCGCACGATGTGGGTGTGGCTCCCATTCGGCCGGCGACCCGCGGTGGACGCCGGCGAGCTGCGGGCGGCAGCCGACCTGCCGAAGGGAGTGCGGCTGGCCGTCGGCCTCCCGGGCCGGGGACTCGCCGGATTCCGCCGCTCCCATCAGCAGGCCGGGGCCGCGTACTTCGTCGCCACCGTGCCGGGAACACCCACCGATCACCGGACGATCGGTTTCGGCGATCCCGGCGTGGCGGTGGTCTCGCTCCTGGCCAGAGACCTCGAATCGACGCGCGAATGGGTGCGCGAGGTACTCGGGTCGCTCGCCGACGACACCGATCAGGCGGCGGCACTACGCGACACGCTGAGCACCTTCTACGAGACCGGTGAAAGCCATGTCCACACCGCCCAGCAGATGACCCTGCACCGCAATACCGTGAAGTACCGCATCACCAAAGCGGTCGACGCCACCCGCGGCAGCGGAACCGGGCACGAGAAATTGGATATCGCGCTCGCCCTGAGAATTTGCCGCTTCCTCGGCCGGAACGTGCTCCGGCCACCCTCCTGACGGAGCCACACAGGAAGGGTTGTATGGGTGACGACCGGCCGGCCGCGAGAGGACTCGTCGCGCATCTCGTGACCCGTCTACGCGCAATGGCCGAGAATTCCACCGACGCCCTCGGGAACAGGCATATCCGCGGTATCTCGGGCACGCTGACCCGCGGGTCGCGAATCATGACCGGTCGCGACCTCGACCTCGCGGCGCGAATCGCCGCGGTGAGCCGGGACCGCGACAATGGAGATCTGCTCATCGACCGGCGCCTCGATCCGGGCACGCACCGAGACATGTACGGCCGCCCGCTGCGGCGGCGGACCTTCACCAAGGCCGAGTACATCACCATGTGGGAGCGCCGGATCGGGCGGCGGATGACCGCGGACGAACTGCGGACCCTGGACCGCGGCTGTGTCGGAATGACAATGTTGCGACTGGGCCACACCAGCGGGAACCCACCCCTGAACCTGATGTTCGGCTATCCCAGAACACCGCGGCACGACACCGCGACAGCGCTCGGTGAAGCCGCAAATGCCGAGGTCCGCCGTTGCCGGGCGTTGCGGGTGGCCGCCTACGAGGATCTCGCCGAGGCCAGGCGCCGCCCGGATACCACCGACGCGAGTCCAGCCGTCCGGGAGCGAATCGATCGGGCGCTGGAGACCGAGTACGACCTGCAACAGGCACGGACAGCGGCCCGGAACGCCTGGATGGATATTCCGGCCGACCGAGTCGCACAGGCCCGTGCGGCTCGGACCGAGGCGCGGGTCCACGATGGCCACCAGGCGCTCGCCATCGCCCGGAACTACGCCGCGAAGTTCGACGACCTCCTCGCCAGCCGGCCGCCCGATACCACCGGCTTCCTGCGCCGGGTACAGGAGGACCCGGACCTGTCGAAACTGACCGGCGTCGGCGACGACCTCCCCACCACCGGAGCCCCCGCGGATTGGGAGCCGGTCATCTTCGCCAAACATCTCTGGTCCGGCCAGGACCATGTCCGCGATTCGAACGGCCGGGAGATCCTGGACAACGGCCGTCCTCGGGGCGAAGCAACCGACACTCCGAAGCACGGACGCTTCACCCCCAGACATGCCACCGGGCAAGTGAATATGTGGGGTGATTTCAATCAGAACCGCCTGGGTTTTCTCAACTTCGATTACGCCTGGTACGACGCGCCGACGGACACCTGGTGGCGCGCCAACCACTCCGAAACAGGGGACCCACGACGGCCGATGCTCGTTTATCAGAGCACCTCCGAAGAATTCCTCACCGGCAGCGCCGACTTCGACACCACTGTCGTCGGAATCGGATTCGCGGATACGAGCCGATAGGCCGGTTACACCCACCGATCCGGAGCAGGGAAAACCTACCCAGATGCCACGGCTCCGCGCCCGGGTACCATGACCGGACGCTTCCTCGCTCGATCGGAGCCGCATGGACGCACGACCGCTCTACTATCTGGCCGGTCCGGCGGGCCACCCGAACTACGGGGACGAGCTCATCACCGCCGGTTGGCTGAGGTACCTCGCCGAAACCGCGCCCGAGGCGGCGGTATGGGTCGATACGCATTCCCCCGGCCCGGCGCAGATTCTGCTCGGTGATCTGCATCCGCGGGTGCGTTTCACCGATACCCTGTGGCGGCTGTCCTGGGAGGCGCCGTCGGACAACCCGTGGCAGGTGGCGTCGTGGGTGCGCCGGGCGGTAGCCGACCCCGGGCTGGCGCCGCGATGGGATCGCGGTATCGCGCTGTTGCGGCGGGCCGATGTGATCCATCTGCTCGGCGGCGGCTACATCAACCGGATCTGGCCGCGGCATATCGGGTTGCCGGCCGGGGCCGCCGCGGCTGCCCGTGCCTCCGGCGCCCGTTGCGCGGCGACCGGTCTCGGGTTGTTCCCGGAGCCGGGCGGGGCCGCCGAGCTGGTGCGGGCCACCGCCGCCGAATTCGATATCGCCGACGTACGCGACCGGGCATCCGCCGACCTGCTCGGCACCGCGCCCGGTACCGACGATTCCTTCCTGGCGCCACCGAAGCTTCGGACGGGCGAGGACGACCCGCCCGAAGTGATGCTGTGCCTGCAGAGCGATCAGCTCGATATCGGAATCGATGCGCTGGCCTCGACCGTATTGCGGATTCTGCGCGCCTGGCAGGTGCCGCCCGAACGGGTCGGCGTGGTGGAAGCCATTCCGGGCGAGGACCGGAAAGTCTTCGATCTCATCGAACACCAATTGCCCGGCGCCCGGTTCTATCCGTTCGTCGAGGTATGGGAGCACGGGTTGCCGGCCGCGGCCGGGCAGACGTGGCTGACCACGCGGTTCCATATGCATCTGGTCGCGGCAGCGGCGGGCGCCACGGGGGTGGCGATCCCGGTCAGTACCGATTTCTATGCCACCAAACATCGTTCGCTCATCGAACTCGGCTCGGGGTGGAGGATGCTGGAAGATCCCCGTCGGGTCCCGCCGCGTCCGACCGGCACCGGCTTCGACGGCTCCGTGATCGCGGCAGCACGCCGGGCGAAACTCGCTCTTGCCCGAGCTGTCTACGCCCCCACAGCGACGGACGATACTTCCGCTGCACCGCCGTGATCGCCTCTGCTGCAACCTCCGCCATGGTCATCACGACGTCGCCACCGCGCCGGTCGTCCCGCAGTGTCGAACTCGACGCGTGGCCACCGCGATGGCCGCAACCAAGGGCAGCAGAAGTTTCAGCGATAGGAGATCAGGGCCGCGAGCGAGTTCGCCGGCGCCGATCATTCCGCGATGCGCCACAGCGTGAGATCTACCCGCATTTCTCGGGGACTGCCGATCGGCATCGTCGATAGCTCCGCGGTCGGTTCGGTCCGCCGTGGTGTTGTGCAGCTCGCGCCCCGGTCTCGGTCTGTCCGGCGCTAGGGTGGCGCTATGCGTGTTCTGATCCTCGGAGGAACACTGTTTCTGGGCCGGCGTGTTGTCGAACGTCTCCATGCACGCGGCGATCAGGTGCTGCTGGTCCACCGGAGTCGTAGTGAACCCGCGGACTGGCTACCCGTTGAGCATCTACTCACCGATCGACACGATCTCGCACAGCACCGCGACCGCATCCGTGCTTTCGCCCCGGAGGCCGTGATCGACAGCTGCGCGCTCACCGCCGCAGGCGTCGATGCGGTACTGCCGGTGCTGCCCGAGGTGCCGACCGTGGTGCTGTCCAGCCAGGACGTCTACCAGGCACATGCGGCTCTGCTGGCCGGCCGGTGCGATTCGCCGGTGCCGCTGACCGAGGATGCGGAGCTGCGGCGTGACCGGTACCCGTACCGCGGCGCGGATCTGCCGGAGGTCCCCGACGACTACAGCAAACGCGATGTCGAAGACCGCTGGCTGGCGCGCGGCGCGGTGGTGTTACGGCTACCGGTGATCTACGGACCGCACGACCGGCAGCACCGGGAAAACCTGATCCTGCGCAGGTTACGGGCCGGTCGCACCCGGATCCCGATCGGCGCCGGAAATCTCCTCTGGACCCGCGGATATGTCGACGACCTCGCGACCGGAGTCCTCGCCGCCCTGGACCACCGGACAGCGGACGGGCTGCCCGTCAATCTGGGTGAAACGCAGACCGTACCCATCCGTACCTGGTTACAACAGATCCTCGACGCCGCCGGTTCGACCGCGGAACTGGTCACGGTCCCCGAGGCGGTCCTGCCGCCGGACCTCGCCCTCACCGGCGCACCGGCCCAGCACTTGCTGATCTCCGTCGCCCGCGCGCAGGAGCTTCTCGGCTGGTCACCCGCCGATCCACGCCGACGGGTGGTGGAGTCGGTGCGCTGGCATATGGCCAACCCACCGTCCGGCGCCGGCTGGACCGATGCGGACACCGCAGCGGACGACGCGGCGCTGGCCGCGGCCGGCTGACCGACGGCAGCGGAGGGGTATCCGGGCGGCCGGGTTCGAAGTGTCCGGCGTCGGTTCGGCGCGCTCGCTCGTCCGGTTCCGCGTGCGAGGTCCTGCACCCATGACTGTCGTCACAACGCGTCACGTCACACCGTCCCGGTCCGTCTGCCTAGTAGAAACCTCTACAAAAGGAGCCACCATGTCCGGTCAACGTGCGCATGTGGTCGTCATCGGCGGCGGATACGCCGGTATCGCGGCGGCCAACCGCCTTCGGCGCCGCACCGATATCGAGATCACCCTGGTGAATCCGCGCCCGGAATTCGTGGAACGTATCCGGTTGCACCAGCTCGCCGCCGGCACCGGTTCGGCCACCGCCGCATACGATTCGCTGCTCGGCGCGGACGTCCGGCTGGTGGTCGATACCGCCGAACGGATCGACACCGCGTCCCGCACCGTAGAGCTGTCGACAGGCACCGGCCTGGTCTACGACTATCTCGTCTACGCCGTCGGCAGCACCGCCGCCACAGCCTCATCGGTGCCCGGCGTCGACGAGTATGCCTACCCCATCGCGGAATTGGAGCAGGCCGATCGCCTGCGCGAAACCCTCGCCACCCTGCCGCCCGATTCCCCGATCGTAGTCGTGGGCGCCGGTCTCACGGGTCTCGAAACGGCCGCCGAGCTGGCCGAACGCGGGCGCTCTGTCCAGTTGCTCTGCGGTGGCGTCCTGGGGCCCAGCCTGAGTGCACCCGGCCGGCGCTCGGTGGCCGGGCGGCTCGCGCGACTCGGCGTCGAGGTGCTGGAAACCGCGGTGGTCACCGAGGTCCGTGCCGATGCCGTGGTACTCGGCGACAGCACGGTACTGCCCAGTGCGGTGACGATCTGGACCGCCGGATTCGGTGTCCCGGGCCTGGCCCGTGCCAGTGGGCTACGCACCGACGCGCTGGGCCGGCTCATCACCGACGAGACACTGACCAGTATCGACGACGACCACATAATCGCTGCCGGTGACGCCGCCGCACCGTCGGGTCATCCGCTGCGGATGAGCTGCCAGGCCGCGATCCCCTTGGGCACACAGGCCGCCGACACGGTGCTGAGCCGGCTCACCGGCGACCGGCCCACCTCGATCGACCAGGCGTTCATCGGCTCCTGCGTGAGTTTGGGCCGGCACGGCGGGATCATCCAGGCCGCCCGGCGCGACGATACCGCCGTCGATATCTTCCTCGCCGGGCGAATGGCGGCAGCATTCAAGGAGGCGGTCTGCCGGAGCACTCTGTGGCAACTGCGCCGCGCGGCCGTGAAACCGGGTTCGTCCCTTTGGCTGAAGGGTGGGCGCCGGATCACCCACGCAGAACAGACGGTCTGAGTTCGGCCCGGCCTCGGGTGGCCGGGTGTACCGGTCCTCCGCCGCGAGCACCCGATCGGCGTGGAAATATGCAATCCGGCCCGTTGACGGTGACATGAGCGAACAGGACGATGATATGAGCCGGGACAGCACATCTACCGGTCGGAAAACCGGCTTGTTCGCGGGTATTTCGACGGTGGATATCGCCTACCACGTCGACAGCTATCCGGCGGAGGACACGAAAACGCAGGCTCTCGACCAGTTCATCGGTGCCGGCGGGCCGGCCACCAACGCCGCGGTCGCCTATGCCGCGCTCGGCGGCGTTCCCACCCTCGTCACCGCGGTGGGAAGCCACCGCCTCGGCGACCTGATCCGCAGTGACCTGTCCGCGCACGGCGTGCGGGTGGTCGATGTCCGCGCCGGCAGCGACCACCAGCCTCCGGTGTCGTCCATTGTGGTCGCGGAGTCGGCCGCCACCCGTACGATCGTTTCGCTCGACGGCGCCCGCATCGACGTCGAATACGACCACCGTCTCGCGGAGTTGCTCGCGGATGTGAACGTCGTGCTGGTCGACGGGCACTATCCGGCATTGGCCGCAGGTCTCTGCGAACGGGCCTGCTCGCTCGGCATCCCGGCAGTTCTGGACGCGGGCAGGTTCAAGGATTCCCATATCGCCCTGCTCCCGCACATCCGGTCGGCGATCTGTTCCGCAGCATTCGCGCCACCCGGTATCACTCCGGGAGATGCCGGCGCCGTACTCGCGTATCTGCGCGCCGCCGGCGTCGAGAACATTGCGATCACGAACGGCGGCGAACCGATCATCGGACTCGCCGGTGACCGCGAATTCCGCATCGATATCCCGGAAACCCGTGCTGTGGACACGCTCGGCGCGGGCGATATCCTGCACGGCGCGTTCTGCCACTACGCGAGCACCGGTCACGATTTCGTGCACGCGCTCACGCTGGCATCGGAGGTGGCGAGTTTCTCCTGCCGGTTCTTCGGCACCAGGGAATGGTGTACTCGGCTCAGCGAGTTGACCGGACGAGGTACTTCTCACCCCGGGGCGTGAGCACGACATCGGCCCGCGCGCGCGTTCCGGACACGAGCGTGGCATTGGGCAGATCATTGTGCGCGATCTGTGCCCGCGCGACCTCCGGCGTCTTCCCTCCTGCGCGGTGCCGCTCGTAGAGGCGCCGCTCGATCGACTCCGCCCCGGCATCCACATACCAGCACTCGTCGAGGAGCGAGCGCGCATCCCGCCAGCCCGGTTCGTCCAGTAGCAAATAGTTGCCCTCGACCACGACGATCCGCTGTCGCCGGAAAACCACACCGTCCGGCACAGGGTCGTGGATCTCGCGATCGTATACCGGCCACCCGACCTCGATACCCGCCGCCGGATTCCGCAGGGCGCGCAGCCTCGCGACGAACCCGGGCACGTCGAAAGTGTGCGGCTGCCCTTTTCGTTCGAGCTCTCCCGCCGCCGTGAGTTCTCGGGTGGTCCGGTGGAAACCGTCCATGGGCGCCATACCGGCCAGGCCTGCGTCCCGCCGGTTCAGGGCCGCGGCCAGTCGCGTCGCGACAGTGGACTTACCGGCCGCGGGCGGTCCGGCGATACCCAGCAGGTACCGGCGACCCGAGCCGATTCGGTTCGCAGCCGACGCCACCTGCCGGGCAAGATCGTCGACCGTGACGAGAGACCCGGTTTCCTCGTCCATCACACTCCGGTTTCCACCCGCAGGTTCACCGTCATGGTGAGCGCATCCGGTACGGCGGCGAGGGCGGCGCGCGTATGACTCGTGAGGGCAGCCGTACCGGCATCGCCGGGCCCCTCGATCCAGGTGTCGAGGGCGCAGTGGAAAGCGGCGACGGCGATATCGAGGGCGAGACGGGGGCGGGGGTCGGCGCCGGGTTCGATATCGAAACGCTCCCGCAGGATCTCGAGCGCGGCGCGCACGGTGCGGGCGCAGAACTCGAGATTGCTCGCGGCCATCGACGGCGTGGACTGCGCGAGTCGGTGGCTGCGCACGGCGCGATCGGCCCAGCCGTCCCGGGGCATCCGGTCCAGCGCCGCCAGGAGAGCTTCCTGCAGTGTTCGTGAGAGCGGTACGGGCTCCGGTTCCCGATCGGACAAATCCGCGAGGAAAGCTCCCCACAGGTCACGCAGTGGCGCCATTGCCACGTCTTCTTTGCTGGTGAAGGTGCGGAAGAAAGTCCGTTTGGATACCTCGACGCGATCGCAGAGTTGGTCGAGCGTGACGCTGTCGAAACCGCGTTCGGTGAACAGTTCCAGCGCCGTGTCGATCAGCGCCTCGCGCGTGCGCAGTTTCTTGCGCTCCCGTAGCGGCAACCGCTCCCGCACCACATCGGCCATACCGACACGATAGCGCTACTGCCTTCGGTTGACTATTGCCCCTTGACATCATTTGCCACCGAGTGGCACATTTCGTGGCGGTGGAGAACCTGCCGCCACCCCGGCATCCGAAAGGCATCGACATATGTACGCATTGGTCGTCGACAGGTCCGCAGCGTCCGGATTGCGCCTCGGCGAGGCCCCCGATCCTGAACCGGCACCGAACCAGGCCTTGATACGCGTAACCGCCACCTCGCTCAACAGCGGCGAGATCCGGCACGGGCTCGCCGATGCCACCGACGGTGCCGTACTGGGTTGGGACGCGGCCGGGATCGTGGAACGAGCTGCCGCCGACGGTTCCGGCCCACCGGCCGGCACCCCGGTGGTCACCCTCGGCGCGGACGGGGCCTGGGCGGAACTACGCGCGGCCGATACCGATCTGATCGGCATCGTTCCCGCGCACGCCGACCACGGAGCCATCAGCACCATCCCGGTCGCCGCAACCACCGCACTACGCTCGCTGCACCGGCTCGGCCCGATCCTCGGACGCCGGGTGCTGGTCACCGGCGCGACCGGAGGCACCGGCCGCTACGCCGTCCAGCTCGCCCACCGCGCCGGCGCACACGTCATCGCGACGACCGCGGATCCGGCCACCCATACGCCCGGTCTGCGCGACCTCGGAGCGACCGAAGTCGTCACCGGCCCCAGCGATCTCTCCGAGCCGGTCGACGGCGTGATCGACCTGGTCGGCGGCCGGCAACTCGTGGACGCGTACCAGCGCCTTTCCGAAGGCGGCACGGTGGTGGCGGTCGGCCACGCGGCAGGTGCCGCGGAAACCTTTCCGTACGGGTCGTTCCTCGGCGATCAGGGCCGCCACGATCGGTCGATCACCACATTCTTCCTCCTGAGCTGCACCGGCCTGAGCCGCGATTTCGGCTGGCTGGCCGGCCAGGTGGCAACCGGCGCCCTGGACCCGAACATCACCTGGCGCGGGTCGTGGTCGGAGGCCGACACGGCCGTCCAGGCGCTGCTGTCACGCCGCCTGCACGGCAAAGCAGTGCTCGAACTGCGCTGAGCGTCCGGCACGTTCCCCACGACCCGGCCTCGCCGTCAGCCGCCGCTCGGCTCGACCGAACGCAGGAGCGCGGTGTCCAGCCACTGCTGGACACCGCCCGTGGTGTGGGCAGTGCCGAGCGCTTCGGCGGTCAGTGCCCAATAGCGCGCCACCGCGCGATCGCCGCGCGTGACACCGTGTGCCAGCTCGCGACGGAACCCCTCGGTGTCACGGCGCCCGCGGGCCGCCGCGTGTGCGCCGACATACAGGTCCAGTTCCACCCCTGGTAGCGGCGGGTCGGCAGCGGCCATCCGCTCCGCCACCGCGGTGTGCGCGGGCGCGAGGTCGGCGAGAAAGGCCCGCCGGTTCCGTATCGCCCGCTCCCCCGTGCCCCAGATCTGCCGGGAGATCACCCGCGCCAGCTCGGTCGATTCCGCCAGCTGACCGAGTTCGGCGAACAGGAGAACGTGACGCGGCAAGGGCGCCGCGGGCAGCCGCGGAATATCCATTTCGACGAAACCGTCGAACATCGAAACCGGCATGGCGGCCAGGATCCGGCGCCAGAAGTCGATGAGGGTGCCGCGGACCGCCGAGCGCGCGGGGGCCCCCGTGAGTGGCGTGAGCATCCGCGGGTGATAGGGCGGTTGGATGGCCCCCCGCACCGCATGCCGCCAGG
>NZ_JARWOV010000312.1 GCF_029868855.1 Nocardia carnea
TGGTCGCGGATCTGCTGCACACCGGCAAAGTCACGGTGCGCCATCCCGAACTCGCCACGGGACCCTACTGCGACACATTCGATATCGACATGCTCGAGAAGGTGCTAGTTGGACTCCGTAGCCTTTGACGACCGCCCCACCCGTGCCCGCGCGCCGCTGGCCGGTTCGGTGCGGCACGGCCTGAAAGTCGTTGTCGTCGGCGGCTTCGGGGTGGGTAAGACGACCATGGTCCGCTCGGTGAGCGAGATCCAGCCGCTGGACACCGAGGCCGTGATGACCGATGCCGGTGCCGGCGTCGACGATCTGTCCGGTGTGACCGGGAAGTCCACCACCACGGTCGCCTTCGATTTCGGGCGGATCAGCCTGTCCGACGAATACGTGCTGTATGTGTTCGGAGCCCCGGGGCAGGAGCGGTTCTGGTTCCTGTGGGATCGGCTGTTCACCGGGGCCCTGGGCGCGGTCGTGCTGGTGGATCCGCGCCGGATCAGCGATTCCTGGTACGCCATCGACCGGCTCGAGTATCAGGGCACTCCGTTCGTGGTCGCGTGCAATTCTTTCGAACCCGTACCGCCGCCGCTCGACGAGGTCCGCGATGCCCTCGACCTGGACCCGCACGTCCCGTTGTTCGTCTGCGACGCCCGCTCCCGGGAATCGAGCAAACAGGTGCTGATCGGCCTCGTCGAACATCTCATCGAGCGGCAGTCCCCGGCCGGAGTGGAGCAGCGATCGTGACCGGCCTCGAGTACAACGCCGGCGCGCCTGCGGCGAGTTGCCCGGTGGCGCAACCCGGTGCGGTCCGGCTCGACGGCCCCGGCTTCCACACCGACCCCGCGCTGCTCTACACCCGCATGCGCGCCGAGCACGGTCCGGTCGTGGCGGTGGAACTCATCGGCGGGATCCCCGCGTGGCTGGTGATCGGCTATCGGGAATTGCATCAGGTCACCACGGACGGCCTTTTGTTCCCGCGGGATTCGGCATTGTGGAACCAATGGCCGGCGATCCCGCCGGATTGGCCGTTGCTGCCGATGGTGGGCCGCCCGCAACCGGGGATCTACTTCACCGCCGGCGCCGCGCACGCCCGGCATGTGGCGCTGGTGGAACCCGCACTCGAATCGGTGGACCCGTTCGCGCTGCGCACTGCCTGCGAGAAGCTCGCCGACGGCCTCATCGACCGGTTCTGCGGCCGCGGCCACGCGGATGTGGTCACCGAATTCGCCGAACTGCTCCCGGTGCTGACCCTGGCGTGGATCCTGGGCGTGCCCGAAGCCGACGGGCCCTATCTGGCGCAGACCATGCAGGTGCTGTGCGACGGCGGCCCCGAGGCCCCGGCGGCCTACCAGCGGTTCGTCGAGTACATGCAGCAGCTGCTGGTGCAGAAGAAACGTCAGCCCGGACAGGATCTGGTGTCGCGGATGCTCGCCGATCCCGTGCCCTTCGCGGACGAAGAGTATGTGCTGAATATGCAGTCGGTCACCGCGGCCGGGCATCTGCCGACCGCCGACTGGATCGGCAACTCGATTCGCCTCATGCTGGTCGACGACCGGTTCGCCGCCGCATTCGGGGCGGCCCGGCACAGTATCGGGCAGGCCATGACCGAAGTGCTCTGGGAAGATACGCCCACCCAGATCCTGGCCGGTCGCTGGGTCGCGCGCGATACCCGGCTCGGCGAGGCACTGGTCCGCCGCGGCGATATGTTGCTGCTCGGTTTGGCCGCCGCCAATTCCGATCCGCATATCCGCCAGTACACCGGGGACGGCGCCGACCCGGCGCATTCCGGTAACGCCGCGCATTTCGCTTTCGGGCACGGCGAATACCGCTGTCCCTTCCCCGCTCAGCAGATCGCCGAGATCATCGCCCGCACCGGTATCGAGGTCCTGCTCGATCGGCTACCCGATCTGGACCTGGCGGTTCCCGCCGAGTCCCTGGTTCGGCGGCCCTCCCCGTTCCTGCGCGGGTTCACTTCCCTCCCAGTTCGTTTCACACCTGTTCCCGCCGTTGGAGGTGGCTCGTGAGCCAGCAATGCCCGCATACCGCGGCCCTGACCATCGATCCCATGGTCGCCGATCTCGCGGGGGAGACCCGCACCCTGTGCGAGGGCCCGGAGCTCACGAAGATCGACCTGCTGGGCGCTCCGGCCTGGACCGTCACCCGGCACAACCTGGCGCGGCAGCTCCTAGGCGACACCCGCCTGGTCAAAGACCACACACAGTGGAACCAGTGGCAGTCCGGTGCGGTGACCCGGGAATGGCCGTTGATCGGCATGATCGACGCGGGCCGTTCCATGTTCACCGTCGACGGCGCCGAACACCGCCGGTTGCGCATCAAGACCACCCGCGCGCTGGCGCCGCGCCGCCTGGGCGCACTGCGGCCGAAGATCGAGCAGTTCACCGCCGAACTCCTCGACGATCTGGCGATAGCCGGGGCCGGCGGTGCGGTGGATCTGAAGCAGGTCTTCGCCTACCCGCTGCCGATGCGGGTGATCAGTGAACTGATGGGGGTGCCGCGCGCCGATCACACCTACCTGCTCGAGTCGTACAAGAAGTTCTTCTCACTGCTCACCCCGCACGACGAGCGGATGCGGATCTTCGCCGAACTCGACGACTACTACACCGGCCTCATCCGGGAGAAGACCGCGAACCCGGCCGACGATCTCACCTCCGATTTCATCCACGATGTGGCCGAAGGCGAAACCCCGCTCACCGAGGAAGAGGTGCACGGCAACCTCAAGGCGCTGGTGGCCGCCGGCCACGAAACCACCGTCAGCCTGATCATCATGACCACCCGCGCGCTACTCGGTCACCCGGACCAGCTCGCCGCGATCCGGGCGGGGGAACGTACCTGGGAAGAGGCGATCGAGGAGACGCTGCGCTGGGACGGCCCCGTCATCCACCTGCTGATGCGTTTCGCCACCGAGGACATCGCTGTCGGCGACCGCACGATCGAAAAGGGCGACGGTGTGGTCATGTCCTATCGCGCCATCGGCCGCGACCGCGGCCTGCACGGTGCCGACGCCGACACCTTCGATATCACCCGCCCTACCGCGAACCGCAATATCTCCTTCGGCTACGGCCCGCATATCTGCCCCGGCGCGGCTCTGGCCCGGCTGGAGGCCGCGATAGCCCTGCCCGCCCTGTTCGACCGCTTCCCGAACCTGCGCGCCGATATCCCCCTCACCGAACACGGCAACCTCCCTGTGCTGACCCAGAACGATCCCGCGGCTTTCCCGGTCCACCTCGGAACCTAGATCCGGACCGGCGGCGCCGCGGAGTCCAGCGCGCCGAAACGCAGACCGGACCCGTGCCGCCGGCCGCGCCGCCAATAGACTGAGCCCGTGCAGTTGTATCGAGACCATGCGGTGGTGCTGCGCCAGCACAAGCTGGGCGAAGCCGATCGCATCGTCACGCTGCTGACCAGGCAACACGGAGTCGTGCGCGCCGTGGCGAAGGGGGTGCGCCGGACGAAGTCGAAGTTCGGCGCCCGGTTGGAGCCGTTCGCCTATGTCGATATCCAGCTGTACCCCGGCCGCAACCTCGACACGGTGACCCAGGTGCATACGGTGGAGGCTTTCGCGACCGCTATCGTCGCCGACTACGGCCGCTACACCACCGCCTGCGCGGTGCTGGAGACGGCCGAACGCCTGGCCGGGGAGGAACGCGCTCCCGTCCCCCGGCTGCACACTCTCACCGCGGGCGCCCTGCGCGCCATCGCGGCCGGGGAACGCCCGCACGAACTCGTCCTCGACGCCTTCCTGCTGCGCGCGATGGACTACGCCGGCTGGGCGCCCGCCATCGACGAATGCGCGCGCTGTGCCACTCCCGGCCCGCATCGCGCCTTCCATATCGGTGCCGGCGGCGCGGTCTGCGTGCACTGCCGGCCGGCCGGCGCCGCCACTCCGGCTCCTGCGGTCTTCGATCATCTACTGGCCCTCCGTCTCGGCCGCTGGGACCGGGTCGCGGATATCCCGGAATCGGCCCGCCGTCAGGCCAGCGGCTTGATCGCTGCCCACCTGCAGTGGCATCTGGAACGTGAACTACGCACCCTGCCGCTGATCGAACGTTCTGCCGGTGGTGCGGCGTCCGGTGTCGCGGGGGCCCACTGACGCTCTGCCTTCCCATCGGGCAAGCACCCGCTCAGGTCGGTGTGTTCCGAGCACAGTTACTCTTTGACCGTGATCCTGCGTCGTGACTCTGCCGGTTCGGACGCGTCCGCCGGTGCTCGTACCGTCCGCCCGCCGGCACCGCATCCCTCGGGCGCGACCCCGCCCGATATCCCGCGGGAGCTCGTTCCCCGGCATGTGGCGCTGGTGATGGACGGTAACGGTCGCTGGGCGCAGGAGCGGGGGCTGCCGCGGACGGCGGGGCACGAGAAGGGCGAGGCCGTTCTCATGGACACCGTCGAAGGATGTATCGAGATCGGTGTGAAGTGGCTGTCGGCCTACGCCTTTTCCACCGAGAACTGGCGGCGTAGCCCCGATGAGGTGCGTTTCCTCATGGGCTTCAACCGGGACGTGATCCGGCGCCGGCGCGACGAAATGCACGAGATGGGAGTGCGGGTGCGCTGGGCGGGGCGGCGACCGCGGTTGTGGCGCAGCGTGATCCGTGAGCTCGAGATCGCGCAGGAGCTCACGCAGGACAACACCGTGATGACGTTGACCATGTGCGTGAACTACGGTGGCCGCGCCGAGATCGCCGACGCCGCACGGGAAATCGCGCGGCGGGTCGCGGCCGGTGAGGTGGATCCGGAGAAGGTGAACGAGGCCATGGTGGCTCGCTACCTGGACGAGCCGGAGATGCCCGATGTGGATCTGTTCCTGCGGCCCTCGGGCGAATACCGGAGTTCGAATTTCTTGATCTGGCAGTCCGCGTACGCGGAATTCGTGTATCAGGACACCCTGTTCCCGGATTTCGACCGCCGCAATCTGTGGGAGGCATGTATGGAGTACGCGCGGCGGGATCGCCGGTTCGGTGGTACCAAATGACTTCCGAGACCGGCTCGGGTGCCGTAGCCCCGGATATCGAGCTGAAAGCACGGGCCGGCGCCGGTCTGGGTCTGCACGATATCGACGTCCGGGTCGATACCGACGGTTCGCTGCGTTTCGATTTCCAGGGGGCGCTGTGCTCGCTGAGCGCTTTCACCTTGACGCCGGGTCTGGATGTGCTGTCGCTGACCTGCGTGCTGGCCTGGGATCGCCCGCTCAAACCGCAATTGCACAAGCGGGTGGCCGAGCGTAATGCCGCGTTGCAGTTCGGGTCGATCGCGTTGATCGCGCACGGGAAGCTCGCGGATGTGATCCTGCGATACACCTTCCCCGCGGCGGGTCTGGACGATCAGGCGCTGACCACCATGCTGTTGCTGGTGCTCAGCGGAGCCGGGGAGGCGCGTCAGGGTTTGCTGCCCTGATCGCCGGCCCTGCCGACCGCCTCTACGCTCGGCGCCGGGCCGTACGGGAGGAGTGCGGCGACACCGCGGACGTACTGCTCGTTGGACAGATCCCCGATGACCAGATGCTGCAGGACGAATCCGGGGAGCAGGCCGAAGAGTGCGGATGCCACGGCATCGAGGTCCGCATCGGCCGGGAGCCAGCCGTTTTCGCGCATACGTTCGGCGTACTCACGCCACATAGCGCGGATACCGGTCATGGTCTGCTGGACGGGGCCGGCGGCGTTGTCGTCGGTCAGCGCCAGTGACCAGGCCAGGGGAGCCAGCCGCAGTCGGCCCTCGGGGCCGCTCTGCGCGGAAATCCATACGGTCATATCGGCCACGAGTTCCGCGGGGGTCGGTAGGGGGTCGCGATGGATCGCCTCCGACATCCGGCCGCGGACATCGCCGGAGGCGGTGGACGCGAGGGCGACCACGATCTCGTCCTTGCTCTTGAAGTACCGGTAGACCGCTCCTGCGGAGAGGCCGGATTCGGTGAAGACATCCTGCATGGATGTCTGGTGGAAGCCCTTGCGGATGAAGCAGCTCCGGGCGGCATCGAGGATCTGCTGCCGTCGGCGTTCGAGGTGTTCCGCACTGACTCGGGGCATGGTTACAAACTAAAACGAATATTCGTTCTTGACAAGTTGCGGCATCCGGTGGGACGGTGGGCTCATCGTTAAAAGAACGAGCCTTCGATTTTCTGGGAGAACGTCATGAACGTCATCCAGCGCGCCGTCGCCATCGGGTTGGGCGCGGCCCTGCTCCAAGCGCTGATGCTGATCGCCTTCGCCTGGCCCGCGACCAATATCGCCCCGCGTGACCTCCCGCTGGCCGTGGCCGGTCCGCAGGCCGGGATGGTCGAAGCGCGGCTGGCCGGCCAGAGTCCGGGTGCCTTCGAACTGACCACCGTGCCCGACGAGGCCGCGGCCCGCGAAGCCATCGGCGACCGCGAGGTCTACGGGGCGATCGTCACCGGGAACGGCGCACCCAGGATGCTGGTCGCCTCCGGTGCCAGTCCGGCGGTGGCCCAGCAGTTGACCCAGATCGGCCAGCAGCTGGCCGGAGCGCCGCCCGTGCAGGTCGAGGATGTGGTCGCCGGTGATCCCGACGATCCGCGCGGCGCCGGTTTCGGTGCCATGGCCTTGCCGCTGGTGATGGCCGGGATCGCCGGGGGAGTACTGCTGACCCTGTTGATTCCGTCGGCCGCGGGCCGGATCGCGGGGGTGTTCACCTTCGGTATCGCGGGCGGCCTGCTGAGCATGCTGGTCACCCAGGGCTGGCTGTCCGTCGTGCCCGGCCCGTATCTGGAGCTGTCACTGGTCGCCGGCCTGGTCTCGTTCGCGGTCGCGGGCACCGTAACCGGTCTGGCCACCGTGATCGGCCGCGCCGGTATCGGGATCGCGGCGCTGGTGATGCTGCTGATCGGCAACCCGTTCTCCGCCGCCACCTCGGCCCCGGAACTGCTGCCGCAGCCCTGGGGGACGATCGGTCAGCTGCTGCCCCCGGGCGCCGCGGCCTCGCTGATCCGCTCGGTCGCGTTCTTCGACTGGGCGGGTGCGCAGGGCCCGCTGCTGGTGCTGGTCGGCTGGGCCGTGCTGGCGCTGGTCCTGCTCGGCGTCGGAGTCCTGCGGGACAGCCGTCGCTCCGAACCGGCGCCGGGTGATCCGGCGGCGGTGCCGGTACCCGCTTGACCTCGGGCCGGTCACGAACACGGCCCGGGCCCGCACCCCGCGCCGGGGGGGGGGGGGGGGGGGGGGGTGGAGAAACGCGGGGGGGGGGGGCCCCCCCCCCGGGG